>CAYPWI010000140.1:0-6142 GCA_964414395.1 uncultured Ruminococcus sp. | reverse complement strand
TAAAGACCGCGTTCGACATGTGCTTTCGTATTATAAAGGGATCTCCCGAACAGAGAGCCGCTAGCCCCGTAACGCTCGTCACCACGATGGACGGTGTTTGCCCCGACTGCGGCTGCCGATATTTGAATATCATCGAGATAGACGGACAAGACGAGCGGTTAAACTTCCTTGGGATAGACGGGAAACTCGCCGTGAAAATCTGCCCGAACTGCGCCCCCTTCGCGGACGAGGCACTCTGCCGCTATGAGCTTGACGGCACGAGCGAGGTCATTCCCACAAAGAGCTACGGTACGCCAATTGACGATGATTCTTTTATAGACCGGGTGACGGACAACACATTCGTGCTCGGGGAACAGGCGAATTCCGTTTACTTCCCGTGCGATTGGGATACAGGCTCGGCGGTGGGCGGACGGGCGTTCTGGATACAGGACTGTATCATCAGAAATTGCCCCGACTGCGGCAAGCCGATGATGTACTTAGCCCAGATAGGCGAGGAACCGCTCGGCTTTGAGGGCAATTTCTATGTGGAAGTGTGCGGGGATTGCAAGATCGCGGCGGTGCTTTATCAACAGACATAAGATCCGCTTGACAAACAAAAAAGGCGTCAAGACCTTGTACGGACTTGTCGCCTTTTTAATTTATGAGATCGTGCTAAATTATTTATTAGTCGGCTCTGTCAATGGTTTTACAGTTTTTTTCAGTTCTTCCAACTTTGCGGGATCGGATGTCTCAACAAATTTTACAGCTTTGACGATCTGTTCGTCTGTTGCGTGGAGGACTTCTAAAACCTGAATTACATTGTACATTTCTTTCCCTGTCACTTCGTTCACCGCCTTTCACCTCCGATAAAATAGTGTTTACATTTCCGTTTTCCGGCACTTTTCAGTGCGTTTTTACCATTTTCTTTCCCAGTCTGACGATGTAGACTATCGCCGAAGCGAGAACGAGATTTATTCCCAGCTCTATAGGGAAGTTTACGCCTACCATGAAGCCGAAGATGTACTGCCACGCGTTCACGCCTTTTTCAGCCATGCCCGGCGCGATCGTCTGATTGAAAAAGAACACCACGCAGCCGAGAATATAAATTCCCGTGTTTACTACGGGCGCGGTGATACCTGCGGCAATGACCGCGATAAGGTCGGTCTTGGGGGCGTTTTTACGCGCTATTGCGGTGTAAACAAGCCCCGCCGCTGCTCCCGCCAGAATACCTTTCAACATTACCGTGACGATCGTTCCGATAACGTTGAACTGCATAAAGAACGCAGCCTGACCGGATACAAGCGTGACGAACCCGAATACCGCGCCGAGCCATGCTCCCGCCTTCCAACCGAAAAGCGCCGTGCCAACGATTATCGGGGCAAGCGTGAGTGTTATGGTTGTGAAGGGATTGAGCTGAATGGAGCTGCACAATGCCTGAAGTACCGCGACTATCGCCGTGAGCATAGCCATTCCGACCAGAGTGAAGGTCTTTTGTGAACTCCAACGTGTGTTTTGCTTTTTTGTGTCTTCCATAGAAAACTCCTTTGCTGGCACTCGGATCAAATATCCGATGTACCGCGGGCATATATATTTACGGACGATATTGGAATAAAGTCCGCAGACCCCTTAGTTATTCTTCTTGTAGATCTCAAGAAGACCCGTGAGAATGAGATTTTCGTTGAGTAAGAACTCGGTCTTGCAGAGCGGCTTGATAACGCTTGAGAAGCCGCCCGTGGCGACTACCGTACAGGGTTCGCCGATCTCTTTTACAAAGCTCTCGACAAAGCCGTCGAGCATAAACGCCGTGCCGTTCAAGAGCCCCGAGCGCATACAATCTATAGTGTTCGTGCCGATGACTTTTCTTATCGGCTCGCCCGACACTCCGATAAGCGGCAGCGCGGCGGTCTTGGCGGCGAGCGCCTCGGCGGATATCTTCACGCCGGGGGCGATTATCCCGCCTATGAACGCGCCCGATTTATCGACCGCGAGAATCTTTGTAGCCGTGCCGAGATCGATAACGATAGCGGGCAGCGGATAGCGTTCCTTCGCGCCGACTGCTACAGCCGCCATATCCGCGCCGAGAGAGGCGGGTTCGTCGATCTTGATGTTGAGCCCCGTTTTCAGCCCGGGACCCACCGTCATGACACGGCAGCCCGTGATCTTCTCAACAGCGGCTTTCAGCTGTGTGGTGACGGGCGGCACGACGGAAGAGAGTATAACACCCGAGATCTCGGAGACCTCGACGTTATACAGCTGTAAGATATCCGCCAGCATTATGGCGTATTGGTCTTCCATGCGGAAGCGGTCGGTGGAGATGCGAGATTCAAAAACGAGCTTGTCGTTCTCGTCAAATCCGCCAAATTGGGTATTAGTATTCCCTACATCTATCGTTAATATCATAATATGAAAATCTCCTTAGATCGTTTATCGGTTTTGTTCGGCGGGCTTGGCGGTCTCATGCCCTCCGGAAGAATGATATCACATAACAGTTCCGTATCTTCTTTCGTAACGGGGAGCGAGAGCGGCAATTCCTCGCCGCTTTCCGCGTCGTAAAAGGCTATTTCTTCCTTTTTCATACGCTTGGACTTCTTGATACGCGCGAACGCCTTGTGGGGACTGAATTCTTCCCAAAAGAAAATGGTCCCGTCTTTGGTGACGGAAGCCCCGCAGCCAACGGCAAGCACGATGAAGAGTATCGCCCACGCGGATCCCTGTGCCGCGGAGCTGACAGCGCGATTTATTTCTCTTTCGAGGCAGAACTTCTCGTAACTCAGACTGTTATTCAGTGCATCCTCGGACTTTCCCGCGGTGAATTCTTCCTCCGTAACGCCGTTATATTCCGCTAAAGCGGCATATCCGCGTTCGTTGAGATCGTTCAAAGTCTTTGCACGGCTTATAGCGGGGCAGCCGAAATATATTGAGAGAGCCGTAATTATCACCGCGCCCAGAATACATAAAGTAAACTCTAATACCTTTGCTATGCGGACTGTGCGGATCGCGCCCGCCCTTTTGGCTCTGACGATGTTCACAATTGTACGCACAACAGAGAACAAAATGCCGACCGCTATCAAAGATATACATAGTACAGCTGTGGAATTCAGCATTTTAAAGCCCCCTGTCAGACGCGCGCCGCGTCAAGCTCTTTACAATTACAGTATACACCGATTTTTCGGATTTGTCAATAGAAAATTCAATGATAGATATGCAAAGTGGAGTGATGAGAAATTTTCGGAAAGAAGCCGGGCTGCACATTGCGCACAGCGCAATGTGCGGTCCGGCACAACTGGCAAAGTGCGAAGCACTTTGCGGTTCCGAAAATTTCTTTTAAATAAATTATAATGAAAATTTCAAAAACCTCTTGACAATTCCTTTAAAATACGGTATAATATATTATTGTTGACAGCTGTATGGGGGAATTGTGCCCTCAATGCAGAAAAAGTTGCCGCGGGGGAACATTCCGCGCGGATAAAATAATTGAGGAGGAAAGAAAGATGAAAAGAACATACCAGCCCAAGAAGCTCCAGAGAAAGCACGAGCACGGCTTTATGAAAAGAATGGCTACCAAGAACGGAAGAAAGGTTCTGGCTCGCCGCCGCGCTAAGGGCAGAAAAAGACTTTCTCACTGATCGGCGTGCCGATGTCCGGTAATTTTCGGAAACGGTATGTCGTGATGAAAAGCAACCGCAACTTTACTTACCTTTTTAAAAAAGGCGAATCCATCGTGAACTACGGCTTCGTATGCTATATGAAGCCGCGGCGCGCGGGAAAGAACCGCCTGGGCATAGTTACGGGAAAAAAGGTCGGCAACGCGGTGAAGCGCAATCGGGCAAGGCGGGTGATCAGAGAAGCATTCCGCCTTTTAGACCCGGTGCTCAAGGAAAAGACCGACAGACGTTTCGATTTCGTGTTTGTCGCGAGGGCGAAAACGCCGTCGCTGAAAACTCAACAGGTGCTGAACCTGATGAGGAAGAATATTTTATCCAAGCTGCAATGAAATATATATTTTTAGCTTTGATAAAGCTGTATAAGCTTACATTGTCAAGAGTTCTGCCGCCGTGTTGCCGTTTCTCGCCGACCTGCTCGGAGTATGGTATGGAAGCCATACGCAGGTTCGGAGCGGTGAAGGGCGGTTATTTGACATTATGGCGTATTTTTCGGTGCAATCCGTTCGGGAAATACGGGTTCGATCCCGTGCCCGAAAAGTTCTGCTTCCGCCCCGAGAAGTACACCGTAGCGAGAAAAGTTCCCAAAGACTTCAGTTCGTGGGACGAGTTCGGCGATAATGCCGCCGGACAAGATCTGTAATTTGTTAATGTGTAGACGTGTGGATCTCATAACAGCGACGTTTCCGTGTTGCTTGTGCGGACAAGCGTCGCTATTAGTGATATCCTCTTTGCAAAGATAATGTAATTCGCTAAAGTGTCCTGTCGTGGAAGCTGCCGAATGGCAGCGCATTAAAGCGCCCCACGGCATAAGCCGCCTAAAGGCAGCGCATTAAAGCTCCTTGCGGTAGAAGCCGCTTAAAGGCGGCGCATTAAAGTGCCCCGCCGTATGAATTACATTTCAAAGAGCGATGCAATTCGCGAAAGCGGCTGACGCGACATTCCGCGCGCAGCGAAGCGGAGAGGTTTTTTCGGTTCGCGAATTGCTTTTAAGATAGGAGTGGACATCATTCAGTTTTTATATAGCCTGATAGGCACGCCGCTTGGATATATACTGTATTTTATATACAAGTTCATCTGCTCCAATGTCGGTATAGCCATAATGATATTTACGCTTATCGTAAAGCTGGCGATGCTCCCGCTTTCGATCAAGCAGCAAAAGGCTTCCGCGAAGACCTCGGCGTTCCAGCCAAAGGTAATGGAGATCCAGCAGAAGTACAAGAACAACACGCAAAAGCAGCAGGAGGAGCTGATGAAGCTCCAGCAGATGGGCTACAAGCCAATGTCGGGCTGCGGCACTATGCTGCTGTCGTTTTTGATACTGTTCGGCGTTATCGACGTTGTGTACAAGCCGCTTACGCATATCGTGCATATGAACAGCGCGAGCGTTGTAGAGATAACGGAGGAGTCCTATAATGTCGAAGCCGCGTCATTCTTCGCGCAGGCGTTCGAGCAGGATATCTTCTCTCTTGACGAAGCGGGCGTGGAGCGCGTGAACAATATCCGCGCCGACGCGCAGCTGATCGTGAATTATTATAATGAGCACTGCCTCAAGGACGGCGCGGAGCCTTATGATGTGAGCGTATTTGAAAAGCCCACTGTCGAGAGCGCTTCCGTTATAGAGCAGACGTTCAGGCACGCGATCGCGGAGACTTACAAGGCGGACACGAACGAGAAGAAAAAACAAAAGTCGATCGTCGATACCGACCTGTACGCCCTCACCGACGCGGAAAAAGCGGAGCTTGACAGTATAGCCGACGAGGCGGAGCGCGAAAAGTACCGTGCCGAGCACAGCTTCTCGCAGCCGACCGTGGATATGCTGAACAATTGCAATATCCACTACGGCAGCTATGTCTGCTCGGGCGATAATTCGACATTCGCGGCTACGAGCGCAATGCAGCGCGAGCTGTACGTTCTCGAGCGGTTCGGAACAACTGTGGGCACGAGCAAGTGCTCCGACGCGTATAAGACACGCACCGAGGTCAAGGAAGAGCTTTCCGAGCTTTACGATAACCTTAACTTTATAGGTATCCCGCTCGGTCAGGTGCCGAAGGATAACATGGGCTTCCCGATGATCCTTATCCCTATCGTGTCGTTCCTGATGTCTATGCTGCAAACATTCATCTCTCAGAGACTGATGACGCAGAGCAATCCCGAGGCGGCAACGGCGAGGGGCATGGGTCCTATGAAGGTCATGCTGTTCATTATGCCGCTTATGTCGCTGTGGATCGCGTTTACCGTACCTGCGGGCGCGGGTTTCTACTGGACGGTAAGCTATCTGTACGGTATAATCCAGACCGTTGTGCTCAATAAAGTATATAATCCCGCGAAGCTTCGTGCGCAGGCTGAGGAGGAGCTTAAGGCTCTCACCAAGAAGCAGAACAAAAAGAAGGCGGTTGATGTTGACGCGGTAGTGGTAGCCGATGACGGCACAAAAGAGACGATCTCTCAAAAGGAGCTTTACCGCCGCAAGCTTGCCGCCGCGAGAAAAGAGGACGCGG
>CAYPWI010000139.1:5883-6152 GCA_964414395.1 uncultured Ruminococcus sp. | reverse complement strand
CTATAATGTAAAGCACTTCGAGTCGCCGCTGTGGATGAAGCGCAGACTTTCAGTGTGCGGTTTCAGCGCTATCGACGCTATAGTTGATATTACTAACTACGTGCTTTTGGAGATCGGTCAGCCTATGCACGCGTATGATCTCAAGACGCTGGAGGGCAAGAGCATTTATGTTCGCCGCGCCAAGGACAAGGAAACGCTAGTGACGCTTGACGAGAAGGAGCGCGTTCTGAATACCGAAAACCTGCTCATCTGCGATAAGACCAAGGGCG
>CAYPWI010000139.1:0-5873 GCA_964414395.1 uncultured Ruminococcus sp. | reverse complement strand
GAGCCCGACACCGAGGAGATCCTGCTCGAAGCAGCGAAGTTCCGCCGCGACAGCGTGAGAAAGACCTCGCGTTCTCTCGGACTTCACACCGACGCGGCGGCGCGCTTTGAAAAGGGCGTTGACGAGTACGGCGTAGAGCGCGGAATGGAGCGCTGCCTGAACCTTGTTGAGAAGCTGGGCGTTGCGGAAATAGGCAGCTCGCATTTCGATGTTTCGGCGGGCGAAAGCACGGAAAACCGCGTGTTTGACGTGACCGTTTCCAAGGTGAATTCCGTATTGGGAATAGAAGTTCCGCAGAACATTATTGTCGAGATACTGAAAGCACTTCAATTCGGTGTTGCCGAAAACGGAGAAACGCTTACGATCACCGTTCCGAGATGGCGCGGCGATGTGGAGAACTATCAGGACATCGCCGAGGAAGTCATCCGCGAGTACGGATATTCTCACGTAGTGCCGATGTTCCTCGACAGCGCCAAGGTCACGAACGGCGGTATGAGCTTCCTGCAAAGCAAGGAGCTTGCGTCCAAGAAGTTCCTTTGTACTCAGGGCTTCTACGAAGTCCAGACGCTGGCTATGTACTCACGCCGCGAGCTGGATATGCTGATGCTCCCCGAAGACGCTCCCGAGCGCAAAGTCGTGGAACTTCTGAACCCGATCACCGACAACCTCTCCATAATGAGAACGGTCATGGCTCCGTGTATGCTGAACGTCATCACCGAGAATATCCGCACCGACCACGCGGCGGGACGCTTCTTCGAGCTGGCGAACGTTTATCTTCCGAAATCGCTTCCGCTGACCGAGCAGCCCGAGGAAAGAAAAACGCTCTGCCTCGGCGCGTATGGCGCGAATGAAAACTTTTTCACGGTCAAGGAGTGTTTGGAGAACTTTGCGGCGGCGAACGGTCTGAAATTCCGCTATGAACGTGGAACTTGCGGCTGGCTGCACCCCGGCATCAACGCTGATATCTACTGTAACGGCGAGAAGATAGGCTATCTCGGCAAGCTGAGATATGAGATCGTGGAAGACCTTAACGTCGCCGAGGGCAAGAAGACCGACCTTAACATTATTTTGGCTGAGATCAATTACTCGGCGCTGTCTGCAATGTTCAAGCCCGAGATCAAGTACACGCCCGCAAGCGGATTTTCACCTGCAAAGCGCGATATGTCGCTTATCGTCGATAAGAACACGCAGTGCGGCGACATTGAGGACGCTATCCGTGCGGCTTCGGCGCTGGCGGACACCGTGACGCTTATAGACTTCTTCGAGAGCGAGAAGCTGGGCTTCGGTAAGAAGAGCCTCACCTTCTCGGTGATCTTCGCGGACAAGACCTCCGATGTTTCGGACGAGACGGCGGACGCGGAGACGGAGAAGATCGTTTCCGCGCTGAAAGAAAAGTTCGGCGCTATCAGAAGATAATTTTTCCTTGTGCGTTCTTCCGTTTTGGGAGAACGCACATATTTTTTGATTTTCCGGCAATAATACTTCCAAATTATTTTTGGAGGTTTTTATTATGTACTATACGGATATCGAAAAGGTCATAGGGCGGGAGATCCTTGATTCGCGCGGCAATCCCACGGTAGAAGCGGAGGTTCATCTCGCGGACGGAACGGTCGGGTTCGGCGCTGCTCCCAGCGGCGCTTCCACGGGAGAATTCGAGGCGCTGGAGCTTCGCGACAACGACAAGTCGCGTTATCAAGGCAAGGGAACTCAAAAGGCGGCGGAGAACATCTCCGATGTGCTGAGCAAGGCGGTGTGCGGTCTGGATTCCTGCGATACCTACGCGGTTGACGCTGCGATGATCGCGGCGGACGGAACGCGCGACAAGTCGAACCTCGGCGCGAACGCCATTCTCGCGGTTTCCATAGCCGCGGCGAGGGCGGCTTCCGCGGCGCTCGGGATACCGCTCTACCGCTTTCTCGGCGGCGTTTCGGGAACTGTCCTGCCCGTGCCGATGATGAATATCCTGAACGGCGGCGCTCACGCGGGGAATACGGTGGACGTTCAGGAGTTTATGATCATGCCCGTGGGCGCGAAGAGCTTCAAAGAGGGTTTGCGGCAGTGTTCCGAGGTCTTTCATCAGCTGGCGGCGGGCTTGAAGGAAAAAGGGCTTTCCACGGCGGTGGGAGACGAGGGAGGATTTGCTCCCGATCTCGCGAGCGATGAGGAAGCTATCGTCTGCATACTCGACGCGGTGGAAAAAGCGGGCTACAAGCCGGGCGAGGATTTTCTTATAGCGCTGGACGCGGCGGCTTCCGAGTGGAAGGGGAGCAAAAAGGGCGAGTATGTTCTCCCAAAGGCGGGAACAAAATTCTCATCCGATCAGCTGATAGAGCATTGGGCGCAGCTTGCGGAAAAATTCCCCATAATCTCCATTGAGGACGCGCTCGACGAGGAAGACTGGGAAGGCTGGCAGAAGCTAACCGAGCGGCTCGGTAAGAAAATACAGCTCGTTGGAGACGATCTGTTCGTCACCAACACCGAGAGAATAGCCAAGGGAATTGAGCAGGGCTGCGGGAATTCGGTGCTGATAAAGCTCAATCAGATAGGCTCTGTCTCGGAGACAATAGAGGCGATAAAGATGGCAAAAAAAGGCGGCTACACGGCTATTTCGTCGCACCGTTCGGGGGAGACCGCCGATACCACCATCGCCGATCTAGCTGTGGCGCTGAATACCTGTCAGATCAAGACGGGAGCGCCGTCGCGCTCGGAGCGTGTCGAGAAGTACAACCGTCTGCTTCGTATCGAGGAAGAACTGGGCGCGGCGGCAAAATATCCCGGGCGCGGGGCGTTCAATGTCTGAAACTGTGTTGTAACGCCGACTTTACGTTCTACGAAATCGGAATAATAATTTTTAAAAAATATTTTATTATTTTTAAAAAACCCCTTGACAAATGAAACTCGATGATGTATAATATTACGGTAAAGCAGAGTTACACACTCTCACCCGCCGACGGGGCGCTTCATGAAATGGGTCGATGATCGTTAAAAAGTATCGTCTGTCCCGATTGAAAAGCGTTTTGCCGACAGTCAGGCGCGGTCGTTTAATGTTAAATATCCTGCGGGGTTTTTGTATTAAGCGTGAGTTGTGTGCTCACGCTTAATTTATTTCTTGAAAGGCGGTGCTTGACAATCGGCACGAAGGAACAGCTCATCAATGAGGATATCCGCGAAAAGGAGATCAGAGTTATAGGCACAGACGGAGAGCAGCTCGGCATTATGTCGTCGCAGGACGCTCTCAAAAAGGCTATTGAAGCCGACCTCGATCTGGTCATGATCTCTCCGAACGCAAATCCTCCGGTATGCCGCATAATGGATTACGGCAAATATCGTTTTGAGCAGACAAAGCGGGAGAAGGAAGCAAGAAAAAATCAGAAGACCGCTGATGTTAAGGAGATCAAGATGTCGCTCAATATCGACACGAACGATTTCAATATCAAGGTGAAAAACGCTATCAAATTCCTGCAAAACGGCGACAAGGTAAAGGTCACGGTGCGTTTCAGACGTATGCGCGAGCTGACACACGTCAATCTCGGCGAGGATCTGATGAAGCGTTTCTGCGACGCGGTCGCCGACTACGGCGGTTCCGACAAGCCGTCCAAGCTTGAGGGGAGAAACTACGCTATCGTCCTCAGCCCCAAGAAATAACCGCGGGTTTACAAAGAACAAACAGTTCTACCAATACTAAGGAGGAAATCAAAATGCCTAAGATCAAAACACACAGCGGCGCGAAGAAGCGCTTTAAGCTGACAGGGACCGGCAAGGTAAAGATGCAGCACTGCGGAAAGCGCCACATACTTACCAAGAAGTCTACCAAGCGTAAAAGAGGTCTGCGCATGGGCGCGTATGCGGACGTTACGAACGTGGCTCAGGTAAAGAGCCTTGTACCCTACAAATAATCAATAGACGGTCATTTAATATCGGTTATTGAGACTCGACAGGCAGATTTTCGCAATAGCGGAAAAAGACGAAGCGAAGGCTTTGTCCGCTTCGATAGTCGAAACGCGAAGCGTTTTGACGGTGCGGAAAGCTGCAATTTCAAATAGGAGGAAAATAAAATGGCAAGAATAAAGGGCGCACTTGCTACGCGCAAGAGAAGAAATAAAACCTTAAAGCTCGCAAAAGGCTATTGGGGGGGCAAGAGCAGACTTTTCAAGACCGCTAAGGAAGCGGTGATGAAGTCCGGTCAGTATGCTTATGTAGGCAGACGCCTCAAGAAGAGAGATTTCAGACGTTTGTGGATCACGAGAATTTCCGCGGCTTGCAAGCTCAACGGAATGAACTATTCCACATTTATGAACGGTCTCAAGAAGGCAAATGTAACACTCAACAGAAAGATGCTTTCCGAGATCGCGATAAACGATGCTGCCGGCTTCACCGCGCTTACGGAGAAGGCTAAGGCTGCGCTTTGATGAATTTCATTCTCACGCCCCGATAAATCAGGGCGTGAGATTTTCGCTATTTACAGGCTGTCGATAAGCCCTCATCTACGTCGTCAACGTATGCTCGGCAGCCACAAAGGCTAGCCGAGCATACGTTTCCTAGTATCTGAGGGTTTCTCGCCAGCCTGTTATAAAAAGGGGGATAAGCGGCTGTGGAAGTGATCACTTCGCGTAAAAACGGCAATGTCCGGATGATGAAAGACCTGCTGAAAAGCGCGGAATATCGCCGTGAGCAGGATATGTTCGCGGCGGAGGGCGATCATCTCTGCGGCGAGCTTGCGGGGCGTTCCGATATAGAGTATTTTTTGTACACGGAAAGGGCTGCGCAGAAGTACTCCGAAACAGTGAAAAAGTCGTTGTCACGCTGTGGCTTTTCGGCAGTCATATCGGAAGAATTATCGGAATATATTTCCGATACGAAGTCTCCGCAGGGGCTGTTCGCGGCGGCGAAGTTTTTTGAAAGTCCTATTCCCGAAGACGCGCGGCGGATAGTCGTTCTTGACGGTATCCAAGACCCCGGAAACGTGGGCACTATCATTCGCGCGGCGGAGGCGCTGGGAATGGACGGGGTGCTGTGTTCAGCGACCTGTGCCGACAAGTTCTCTCCGAAAACGCTTCGCGCGTCAATGGGCAGCGTGTTCAGACTGCCGGTGCGGTATTATTCCAACGCGGAGGATCTGCGCGGACATTTGAAAGGGTTTGCTGTTTTCGGCGCTATGCTCGACAATTCGGCAAAGCGGCTCGGAGAGGTGAAATTCCCCGAGAAAACCGCGATAGTTATCGGCAGCGAGGGGAGCGGTATCTCGCCCGAGACCGCCGCGGTCTGCGACGAAAAGATCTACATTCCCATAAGCGGCGCGGAGTCGCTCAACGCGGCAATGGCGGCGGCTGTTATTATGTGGGAAATGGCGCGGGAAAAGTGAGCTTTCAAAAGCGCGGTTTTACGCTGTTTTTTATGCTTTAAAAAAGATCTTGCGAAAATGCGGTATTTTGGCTTGATACTTTGTTTTGCGGCTGATATTGCCGAACGCGTATCGATCTTTTTTCGATCTCTCATAGTCATATTATTTTATCGTTGATAATTTGCTTAAACCGGTATCACAAAGCCCGAAGCGGAAGCTTATGCTTTCGGCTTTGCGGTGCTTGCTTGAGCATATTTAAACAGGCGGGTTTCCGCAATAGCGGACAAGACGGAAGCGGAGCTAAAGACAGTTTGGCTTTACCCGCGTAACAGTCAAAGCGCGAGGCGTTTTGACAGCAGGAAAACCGCAATTTCAAACAGGAGGAAAAATAGGTGTCAAACCTTGTTATATTGGAGTCTCCGTCAAAGGCGAAGACCGTAAAAAATATCTCGGCGCGGGTTATGATGTGGTCGCTTCTACGGGTCATATCATCGATCTGCCCAAGTCCAAGCTCGGGGTGGATGTTGACAAC
>CAYPWI010000138.1:0-6166 GCA_964414395.1 uncultured Ruminococcus sp. | reverse complement strand
AATACCCTGTTCGCGGAGCATGATGACAAGAATATTGGAGAAATCGCGGCATACGCCCGCCTCGAGCTCCCAGACGCCGTAGTCGCCCATGTAGTCTGAGACCGCTTTAGCTCTGTCCTTTTGTAAAATGTCTCTTACGTATCTGTCGTACGCTATGTGCTGAGACAGCCAATCGCAGATGACGAACGCTTTTCTGTCATCGGACCAGTTATCTTCCACGAGCGCGTCGGACAGTCCCGCCCAACGACTCGTATCGCAGCGCCAGATCTGTTCATTTTTGAAATAATAATCTTCCTGAGGATAGTAGATGATATCCACGTCAAGCGTGTTGACCGTGGTCAACTTTGCGGCATTGATAAGGTCGAACAGATGAGCGCGTCTCTTACGGATGCTGTTGATGTTGAACTCGTCGTTGAGCGAAGTTTCATTCGCTGACAGAACCTCGCAGAACAGATAATCATTGCCGTTCACAATGAAGCACAGATCGGCGGAATTACCCGTGGAGAAATCGACCGTCAGCGCATACAAGCCGTTAGACAAGCCTTCGGCGTTGAACCGCTTGATGTTATAGCTCAGGTCGTACGCGATCGTCTTATTTACGGACTCGTCCAACGCCTTGAAATGAGAACCCGTGATCTTGATATTCTTATCCGTATGGTCATACGCCATGACGCTCGCGACAGAGCCGTCGAACTGCCCCTTGAGACCGTAATCTGCCTCAACAGGGATCGTATGCGCGGGATCCGCCAGAGCGTAGCCTACAGACATACGAGTTCTGAAATCGTATAAGTATGTGTCGAACCTTCTGCTGAACAGTTCGTCGCCAACAGTGGTATACGGAACGAATTCCTCGGACTCGGTATCGATGACCTTTTTCCTGTTGTTGATCGGCAGGTCAAGCGGTGAATTCTGCGGTTCCGTAAGCGATGAAGACGACGAGCTTGCCGCGGAACTTCTTACGGACGATGTGTTTGTCGGGGTATTCGCCGTTGAAGTATTTTCAGCCGAAGAATTTACGGTTGAAGTGTTCTCCGAGACATTTTCGGAAATTACCGAAGACGTGCTTTCATCGGGATGCCAATTAAATATGTAGTGACTTGTGGAATTTGTGCTGTACGGTTCATAGCCGCTGCCCGTACTGCAGCCCGTGAGCAGCGATAGAACTGCTGTCATTGCTAAAAACGACGAAATGATCTTGCGTTTCATAATTATCCTTTCCGGACAGATAACCGCGGTGAGCGTTATCCGATCCTATCATCAGTTTGTTTTCCGTTTGCGAATGTTTCGGTGTGTCCGTCGGGGTAGGTGTATTTGCCTATAGTATTTCGTACCTTTGCTCACCTTCAAAGATCTCGCCGTCGGCGGAACACGCCGTGCCTTGACCGTGCATCTTGCTGTGCTTCAATTCGCCGCTGTATATCATCATTTCGGACTGCTTCCCTGTATTGGGATCCGTAATTGCTGCAAAAAGCTCGCCTTTGCAGGGTTCGCCGTTTTTCCGGGTACCCGTAAAGCGGATCGCGGAAGTAATCAGCAGGTCGCTTTTATACGGCTCCTCAAACTCGAACGTTCCCGTGCCGTATGGCTTGCCGCCCGGCCATTCTCCGCTGTAGGTGCCTTTCAATTCAAATCTCTTGACCACCGTTGGCTCGGATAAGCTTCCGTAATGGATCTGTTCGGCGCTCCATTTATACGGAACGTTTTCCACCTGCCGAACGCCCATTCTCATAAAGACGGGCACAAGGAAGATCGCTGCCGCGCCCGTGCCGCCGTTGTTTCGCACGCCTGTCGTGTCGTCGCGGAAAACGTTGCTCGGACCTCCCGCGGGAATGTCATTTCCCGATCTTTCCCAAGGCTTCAAGGAGAACAGAAGCACCGCAGCTCCTGCAAGAACTATACCGAGTATGACAGACAAGGCTCTTATCCCGCCTTTTCCCGAACCGCTCTTCCGATAAGGAGCGGCGTAAACGGGCTGAACGGGGGACGCCGCTTGCCGATACTGCGGGGTCAAAGCCGAATTGCAGTGAGGGCACGTTTCGGCGGTGCTGCTCACTTGTTTTCCGCAATAGGGACAGGATATCAATGCCATAATAAAAACCTCGTTTCGAAATTCTTTCTTTGTGTATCGGTCTCGGGAGCGGCTTAGCCCCAGCCGTTCCAATTCGATCTTTCGTATGCGGTGCCGTCGGGATATGTACGGGTGCCCTGTCCGAACGGCTCGTTGTCCTTCCAGCCGCCTTCATAAGAGCCTCCGTCGGCAAGCGTTATTTTGCCTTGTCCCGACTTGAGACCGTCTTTAAACTCGCCTTCATAGTGAGAGCCGTTCGGTATATCCTCTTTGCCCTGCCCGAATTGTTTGTCGTCACCCCAGCCGCCGCTGTAGACATAGCCGTTTGTAGCTCTCAATGTGCCTTGACCCTCACGCATCCCTGCAGACCATTCTCCGTCGTATACGGTGCCGTCGGAATATGTCATTTTCCCGTTTCCGTGGGGCATACAGCTAACATATCCGCCTTCATAGCGATCGCCGTTTGAATATTCAAATGTGCCCGTGCGGTCGCTCTTTCCGTTCGTCCATTTCCCTTTGATGATAACGCCGGGATAGGTCAGCGTCATATTTCCGTTTGGCAGTCCGTTTTCCCAGGTGCCCTCAACGATTATTCCGTCGGATGAGGTAAATGTGCCCTGTCCCTCGGGCTTGTCGTTTTCCCATTCTCCGGTGTATTTGCCGTCTGAGTTGAACCATTCCATTCCTACGGGCGTATAGTCCATATCGGAAACGCTCGTATCGGGAACATTTGTATCGGATACTGCGTCGGAGCCGTGATCATCTTTCGATCCACCGTTAAAAACATTGGATACATGGCTGTTGTGCGCGTCATCATCGGGTGTGTCATTCTCCTTCTTCGGGCTCGACATCAGAACGATCACAACTATCACCAGCGTTATGATCACTATGCCGATGACGATCAGACTTATTATAAGAGGTGCATTGCTTTTCTTGGCGGGCATCTGCGCGGGCGCGCTCATCGGCTGTACGGGGGCGCTCTCCGGCTGTACGGGAGCGCTCGTCGGCTGTTCCGGAGCGTTATCCGGCTGCGCCGTGGTGTTTTTAAATCCGCAATGCGGACATTTCAGAGCTTTGTCGCTCATCTTCTGACCACATTCGGGACAGGTTATAAGTGCCATGAGAAATTCCTCCTTGATATTCCATTGTGATCACGCGGTTTGAGACCTATGTCACTTCTTTGAAATAAGCTGCGCCGGCGCGGCGGTATCGCTATCCGCGGCGCTCGGCTTGCTCTTCGCGGAGCCCGCCGAAGGGTTAAAATAGGAACGATATACTTTGTTCTTTGTCATTATAACACAGTTAAAAGAGTTTTTGGCATACCGGTAAGTATTACAAATTATTATTTTTAATTTTTTTCGGCGTATATTGACAAAAAAATAATATTGTGATATAATAAAAAAAGATCGTATAAGCGCGTAATCAAGGCTTTTTTGGCGATCCTCCTCAAGCCGATGACGCGCGTAAAATTTTTTTGGCGGCGATGCGGAAAATGGTGAAAATAAATAATAAGTGCTATTGTGAAAACTGTTTCGAGGAGATCAATATGTCCCGCTGCCCGAATTGCGGATACGATCCCGCGGACAGCGTGTGCAGCCCCACGCTTCTGCACCCTGGCAGCGTTATTTTAAATAAGTATATAGTCGGCGGCGTTATCGGCATGGGCGGCTTCGGTATCACATATCTCGCCTTTGATAAAGCCGAGGACCGCCGCGTGGCGATCAAGGAGTACTTCCCGCGCGATACCGCTCACCGCGAGTCTGACAGCGCCGAGATCACCGTTGACGACTGCGAGACTTTTGATTCCGGCGCGGAAAAATTTTACAGTGAAGCTGAGATCGTTTCGAGCTTGAGGGATAATCCCAATATCGTGAAGATCTACGACACGATCCGCGCGAACAATACCATATATCTCGTTATGGAGTTCCTGCGCGGAAAGACCATCAGGGAATATCTGTGCGATCATGGAATGTTTGACGCTTCGGGCGCGGTCTACATAGCGCGGGGCGTTTTAAACGCGCTTTCATCGGCGCACAAATCCAATGTGCTTCACAGGGATATCTCTCCCGATAACATCATCATTTGCGGAAACGGCGATGTGAAGCTCATCGATTTCGGAGCGGCGAGACGAGTGATCGAGGAATGCACGCAGAACTTCTCCGCGATAGTGAAATACGGCTTCGCACCGCCCGAACAATACCGCAAGAAAACGGATCAGGGGGCGTGGTCGGACATCTACTCGCTCGGCGCGACCATTTACTACTCCCTGACGGGAGACATTCCCGCCGACCCCATGCTTCGCTATGACATAGACGATACATTCGGCGAGAACAATTTCGGGATCGATGAAGAGCTGTGGGATATTATCGTCAAAGCGACCAGGCTCGACTCCAAGGAAAGATATCAGAACGTTGAGGAAATGAGCGCCGCGCTGGACGCAATAACGATCGAGCCGAAGGTTGTGACGTTCTCCGATACGGAGCTGTTCCGCCCTATCTTTAAATCGCAGAGCCCGCGCGGTTCGTCTTTTTCCGCCGTCGGAGCGCAAAGAGGAAGCGCCAAGGCGTCACCCGCTCCCCGCAAAAAGCGGGGTATCATCATCGCGCTTGCGAGCGTCGCCGCTGCCGCGGCGATCACCATACCGATCGCCGTAAACAGTCTGGGGAGAGCCGAACCGGACGTGTATTCCGACTCTTCCGACGATACTTCGTCAAATGCCGCCTCTTCGGAGCCGATATCCGATTCGGAACCCATATCGACCGCGGAGCCCATATCCGATCCGGCTTCCATACCCGACGCGAAGCCCGTTCCGCTGACGGAGACTTTTCCGTATTTCGGGGAGTATGAGAGCAAGATATGGTATATCAATCTGCCCCAAAACGAGAAAGAAATATACAAGATCATTCTCGAGGGAATGGAAAACGGCGACTTAGAGATATACTTTCCTCCCGACCGATATAAATATTCCGAGGTCGAGAAAAGCTTCAACTCCTGCCTGTTCGACAATCCGTGGCTGTACAACATCGGGACCTTCTCGGCGTATATACACGATGAAAAAGAGACCAAAACCACCGATCCCGATAAATACATATATTACATAAAACCCGAGTATATCAACCGTTATGCGACTGTGAATATGGATGTTGACCTGCTGCGCAAAGAGATAAAGGACATAACACAATATCTCACCAAGGATAGTTATGGACTTTTCAGGATTGAATCCGAATTGCAAGTGCGTACATCCGTTGTAGCCAGATATAGCGGCTACACATCTGCAAGCGCATATGGCAGTTTGGTCTACGAGGTCGCGGATGACGTCGGAGCAGCGAAGGGGTTTTGCATCTGCGCACAGGCAATAGGATTTCCGTGCCGTGTGATCGACGGCACCAAAAACGGGCAGCCCCGCGCATGGTGCGCAGTCAAGATGGATGATACATGGTATAACGTTGATATTTACGGAGATATGTTCGTACAAAACGAGATCGACAAAACGATCCCGGCAAAAAGAGACGCCTATTATACCACCTATTTTCTTGCGAGCGACGCTTTTTTCAAACAGCTTGGGTACGAGCCGACTGACGGCTGGGAGTCTTTGGGCGGCGAGGAATTCGCGGCGAATTCCCCGTATAAAAATTATTACCATCAATATTGCGTGCTTGAAAATGAGGAATACTTCGCCGAAGACGCTCAAAGCGTATATGAAAGGCTGCTTGAAATGATATCCGCAACTCGTTGGGGGAAAGTTGAAGTGAAAGTAGCGCCATTTCTTGTGAACGAACTGAACAAGCTTATTAAAGAGAATTTGGTCTCCGACCTCAGCGAAAAATACGGAATAACCATTTCGGGATACGAGGTGTACTATGAATTTGAAAAGTTTAAGATCGAGTTCACCAAACAACAAAATTAAGCCGAACTTCACCGTGGTGAAGTTCGGCTCGTTTTTATAACGCATGGCTGATCCTTATACTAATTCCTGATTGAAAACAGACAAAGATTTGCGAGGATGATTTTTGCAAGACAAGGCGGAGGACGCAGCAAGGCTGACGCCTTGCAAGGACGACAACGCGGTATTGCGAAAATCAGACCGCAAAGATTGTC
>CAYPWI010000137.1:0-6169 GCA_964414395.1 uncultured Ruminococcus sp. | reverse complement strand
CCGCCGCTTATCCTTATCTCGTCCCCGCCGATGTGATAATTTATCGAAAGGAAGCGCAAAAACAGCGCTCCCCACGCGGCGGCGATGACCGCGCAGATCACTGCTTCAAGCGCTCCGAATAAAAATAATACCGCCGCGGTCATCAGAACAGCCGCCAAAGCCGTACCAAGCCAAACGCATAACCATTTTTTCATAGATCAAAAAAGCTCCCCCACTAAGTTAATATTAGCAAGTTAGAAAAATTTATGCAGATCGCCGAAATATATACCTTGCTATTGACATATATGTTTAACTGTGGTAAAATAAGAACCGATGTTAAACAGTTTTCTTACAGTGAAAGGCGGTGTGAAAAATTGAATTATCTGCAAGATCTTTTTAACAGGATACCCTGCCCCGACGATCGGATATCGGCTGAAAAATTCAAGTGCTTCATCGAGTGCTTTCAATTTACCATGTCGTTCGATCCCACATCGCTCGTAAGCGGGTGCGTCAATCGATCGGAGTTCGTGGTGCTGTATAAAGCGCTGGACTACAGTCTCGACAACGGCGAGAACATCGCTGTGGCGGAGGCGGCGAAGAAGCACGGCGTTTCGGTATCGTTCATTTCCAAGACGCTGAAAAGCCTTGAGGAAAAGGGATACATAGAACGCGTTTCCGATAAGAACGACCGCCGTTCCGTCAGGATCTCCGTCACCGAGAACGGAAAAGAGGTCGTGGATAGGTTCTTCGGAAGCCTGTTCTCGCTTCTCGACCGCGCGACAAGAGAATTCTCAAAAACCGAGATCGAGAATATGATAGATTTTTTCAAAAAATTCGTCCTCGCCGCGGCGGAGGTCAAAGCCTCGGACGGCGCGGAATGAGCGAAGACCCGCGTTATCTTAAATTAAGATAAACGTTCGGATATATTTCCCAATTCTTACATTTCCGAAAGGAGCACATATGCTGGAGATAAAAAACATCGTCAAGGACTACGACACGGGCGCGGATAAAGTCCACGCGCTGAGAGATGTATCCATCAGCTTCCGCGACAGCGAACTGGTGGCTATCCTCGGTCACTCGGGCTGCGGAAAGACCACGCTTCTGAACATCATCGGCGGTCTCGATCACTACACCTCGGGAGACCTTATCATCAACGGAAGATCCACCAAGCAGTACAAGGACCGCGACTGGGACACCTACCGCAACCACTCCGTAGGGTTCATCTTCCAGAGCTATAACCTTATCCCGCACCAGAGCGTGCTTTCCAACGTAGAACTTGCGCTGACGCTCTCGGGCGTTTCCAAGCAGGAGCGCAGAAAGCGCGCGGCGGAGGCTCTCGCGAAGGTCGGGCTCGCCGATCAGCTCTACAAGCGTCCCAATCAGATGTCGGGCGGTCAGATGCAGCGCGTCGCCATCGCCAGAGCGTTGGTGAACGACCCCGAGATACTCTTGGCGGACGAACCCACGGGCGCGCTCGACAGCGAAACTTCCATACAAATAATGGAGCTTATCAAGGAGATCGCCAAAGACCGCCTTGTAATAATGGTAACGCACAACCCCGACCTCGCCAACGATTACGCGACGCGCATCGTAAGACTGGTGGACGGGCAGGTAAAGGACGACTCCGACCCGTTCGTTCCCGAAAAGACCGAGAGCAGAAAAGAAAAGTCGGGCAAGAAGCCCTCTATGAGCTTCTTCACGGCGCTGGCGCTTTCCAGAAACAACCTGCTCACAAAAAAGGGCAGAACGTTCCTCACGTCCTTCGCGGGGAGCATCGGCATCATCGGCATCGCGCTTATCCTCTCGCTCTCAAACGGCGTGAAGCTGTATATCGACAGCGTTGAACGCTCGACGCTGTCCTCCTACCCCATAACGATACAGCAGGAGACGATAGACTATTCGAGCATGATGTCCTCGATGATGGGAATGAGCGACGTCGACCGCGAGAACCGCGAGGAAGACCGCGTTTATACCAACAACATCTCCACCGAAATGGTGAAGACCATGCTCTCCGAAATGCAGACCAACAACTTAAAGGCGTTCAAGGAGCATATGGAAAGCAACCCCGACAACATCATGGACAGCATACGGGAGATAAAGTACAGCTATTCCTCAAATCTTTACATATACCGCAAAGACGCTGACGACAACATCGTCCGCGTGAACCCCTCCACCGTTATGGAGTCTATGATGGGCGAGGGCATGGCAAGCAGCATCGGTCAGATGAACGGAACATATTCTTCACTTATGGGCGGCAGCGGGAACGGCTACGACGTCTGGGAAGAGCTTATGAGCACCGAAGCCGTCAAGGAGCAGTACGAGGTGCTTTCGGGGCGTGTTCCCGAGAGCTGGAACGAGGTCGTTCTGATAGTAAACGAGCATAACGAGCTCTCCGATATCACGCTCTACGCGCTGGGGCTTCGCGACCAGAAAGAGCTCGGCGATATGATGTCGGCGATCATGGTCGGAGAGACCTTCGATATAGAGACGGGCGATCTTTCCTTTACATATGACGAGCTGCTTGATCTGAAATTCAGGCTGCTCACGGCATCCGACTTCTACGAAAAGGATCCCGAGGGCGGATATAAGGATATGCGCAAGGACAACGAGTTTATGGGGAAGGCTCTCGACGCCGCCCCCGAGATCAAGGTCGTCGGCATACTGCGCCCGAGCGGAGATTCCATCATATCCTCCACAAATACGGGCGGAATCGGCTACACACACGCCTTGACCGAATATATGATACAGCGCGTTGACGACAGCGCGCTCGTCAAGGAACAGCGCGACAATCCCGATATAGACGTTTTCACGGGCATAGAGTTCCCGAAGAAGGACGAGACCCCGAAGGAGCCTATGTCTCAGGAAGAGGCGATGCAGCTCGTTATGGGAATGATGACCCCCGAGCAGATAACGGCGTTTACGACCGCCATCACATCCGAATTCACACCCGAGCAGCTGGGACAGCTTATGACCCTGCCGCCCGAACAGCAGCAGGCGGCGATCTTCTCCATGGCGGAGCCCTCCAAGCTTATGTCGGCGTTTATGCAGTCGCTCACAGCCGAGCAGCTGCAAAAGGTCATGGAGCTTACGCAGGAGCCCGAGACCACCGAGGCTACATATGACGGCAATCTCGAGCTGCTGGGAGTTGCCGATCTCGCCAAGCCGAGCGGGATATCCATCTACGCCAACGACTTCGACGGCAAAGAGCGCATCTCTCAGTTCATCACGGACTATAACCAGCAAATGGCGGACAACGGCTCCAAAGAAGACGCTATACAGTATACCGACTACATAGGGCTGATGATATCGTCCGTCAGCACGATAATCGACTCTATCTCGTATATACTCATCGCGTTCGTGGCGATCTCGCTGGTAGTTTCTTCCATTATGATAGGCATCATCACATATATCTCCGTTCTGGAAAGAACCAAGGAGATCGGCATACTCAGAGCTATGGGAGCTTCCAAGCATGATGTATCCAACGTTTTCAACGCGGAGACGCTTATCGTGGGACTTACCGCGGGAGTTATCGGAATTGCGGTGACGCTGCTTTTGAACATTCCTATAAATATAATAATAGAACATCTCACCGATATCAAGAATATGTCACAGCTCCCTTGGCAGGGCGGTGTGATCCTTGTAATTATCAGTATGCTGCTGACGCTTATCGCGGGACTGTTCCCCGCCTCCGTCGCCGCTAAGAAGGATCCCGTTGAGGCGCTGCGCACGGAATAATGCACACAAAGCAAACATTCGGGAATAATATGCTTTTTAGCCCTGTTTCCTTCGGGAAATGGGGCTTCGTGTTATATATTTATGTATATATCCGATATTGCAAATTAAAAATTTTAAAATTGTTTAAAAAGTAAAATTTCCGTTGACAAGCCGGATTTTTTTTGTTATAATGTAATTAAAATGTAATTGTAATTTATGATGTAATTACATAATGTTCAGAGGGGGAGTTAATCATGTCAAAAATTGGCAAAAAACTGCTTATCGTGTTCCTTTCCTGTATTTTCGTGACCGCTGCCACTATCAGCGTTATAGCGCTTATGCGGTCGTCGGCTATAATCAACACGCTGATGGAGAACCATACATCCGCGGGTATTTCCACTATCGAGACCGAGTTCCAGAATGAACTTGATTATCTTAAGACTACGTTTGATACGATGAACGGGTTCGACCTCAATCTGAAAGGATCGTCAGCCAATACCAACAGGGCATGGGGCATACTCAGCCGCAGTGAGAGCGAGTTTGCCGCGTTTATCGGTCCTTCGGGCGAAGCATACTGGACAAGCGAGAATTTCAACTTGGGAGATATTTCCATAAAAAGCATCGGCGACGGATATGTTGGAATGGTAGACGATTCCAAATCGGGTCTTTCACTGCAATATACCACGCCCTTCAAGCGGGCGGGAGCGATCGTCGGATATGCCGTTCTCGGAAGATACATGGACGATGAGGCATGGGTCGATAAGATCGGCGACGAGACCGATTCCGAGGTCACCATATTCCGCGAAAACGTCAGAATAATGACTACGCTTAAAAATGATGACGGTTCCCGCGTCGTTGGCACCACCATGGACGAAAACATCGCCGAGTGCGTTTTGAATGAGGGAAAAGTGTATTCCGGAAACAGAGAATTGGTATCCGGCAAGCACTTTGTTACCTATCACCCGATAGACGATATCCACGGAAACATCGTCGGCGCGATCTTCTCCGCCGCCCCCGCCAAGGAAGCTACGGATATGGAGAATTCTCTGTTCATCACCATTATCATCGTGGCGCTGGTCATCATGGCTCTGGCTACCGTTCTGGTCGTATTTATGGTCATAAAGATCATCATCAACCCCATAAAGGCGGCAAATGTTATCGCGAACGATATGAGACAGGGTGAACTTAACAAACCCGCGATGAAATTCAAGTTCGCCGACGATGAGATCGGCAGCTTTGTAACTACGCTCAGGCATACAAAGAGAGATCTCAACAAATACATAAGCGACATAAACAATGTTCTGTCCAAGATGTCCACAGGCGATTTCACAGCGGATACCGAAGTGGAATACATAGGCGACTTCATTGAGATAAAGAACTCGTTTGACGGCATCAAGGCGGCGCTCAACGGCATCGTCAAGGGAATTCAACATTCTTCAAACGAGGTAAACGAGGGCGCGTCCCAGATAAACGAGGCGGCGCAGATCCTCGCGGACGGTACGACAAAGCAGGCAGCCTCTATCGAGGAGCTTTCGGCTTCCATCAATGAGATCGCCAATAAAGTCCAGACGAGCACCCAGAACGCCGAAGAGGCAAGCAGGATCTCTGTTCTCTCTTCGGATAAGATCACTTACCAGAATAAGGAAGTCGACAATATGCTTGTCGCCATGGACGAGATCAAAGCCAAGTCCGACCAGATCCAGAACATCATCAAGGCTATCGACGATATAGCGTTCCAGACGAATATCCTCGCGCTCAACGCGGCTATTGAAGCGGCGAGAGCGGGCGAAGCGGGCAAGGGCTTCGCGGTCGTTGCCGACGAGGTTCGCAACCTAGCTGCTAAGAGCGCTCAGTCCGCGGCTCAGACAGGCGACCTTATCAACGCGACTATTGAAGCCGTAAACAAGGGTACGGAAATAGCCAACAGCACCGCAAGCACGATGAAGGAAGTCACCGAGCTTACCGACAAGACCAATCAGTATATCGAGAAGATCTCCGAGGCGGCGCGCGAACAGGAGGAGTCCATCTCGCAGATCAAGACGGGCATCGACCAGATATCCACCGTCGTCCAGCAGAACTCCGCGACGGCGGAAGAGACCGCCGCTTCCTGCGTAACGCTAAACGAGCAATCCGCAGAGCTCGGAGGTCAGATCTCCAAGCTCAAAGTCTGATGACAATTGACAATGTACAATGGATAATTGATAATTGATAATTGATAATTTCGGAGCGCCCTTCGCGCGGTATAAAAACGGTGCGAAGCGCCGCGCTGCAATTATACATTGTCCATTATAAAAAAGGGGCTGTAAAAAAACAGCCCTCTTTTTATTTCGTTCGGTTAAAATAACCTATAGTCGTCGCAGTAAACCCTTGTCAACCTACGGACGACTTTACGCCACCAATAATCCGGATAAAGCAGCCGGCGATACATTGGTCATAGCTGTGAAAGATTTCATAATCGTTAAATGCTACGAAAAAT
>CAYPWI010000136.1:0-6271 GCA_964414395.1 uncultured Ruminococcus sp. | reverse complement strand
ATTTTTGTCGGATTTTATTCTCCCTCCCCCTCTCCCGAAGGGTGTCCCCCCAAACTGCGCGGTATCACCCTGCCAAGGGTAAAAAACATATTGACGGCTCGTTCGCTGTTAGCGAACTAAATAGTTTTGTCCTGTTTTAATTGAAAATTAGTATTATCCGAAAGCGGCGTGGATAAGATTGATCCCGCTTTCGCATCTCCATAATAACAAAATAAAAAACCTCCCCTATTCGCATATGCCGAATAGGGGAGGTTCGTATTATTTGATGATCTATCAGACCCTGAGCTTCGAGATCTGCTCTTCGAGAACAGCCGCCTGCGCGTTGAGCTCCTCGCAGGAAGCCGCGGTCTCTTCCGCGGTCGCGGAGTTCTGCTGAACGACAGTGGATATCGAATCGATGCCGATCTTAACCTGCTCAATGGAATTCGCCTGATCGTCCGCGGCAGTGGAGATCTCGCCGATATACTGATTGGTGCGGTTCGCGAGCTCCGTAACTTCCTTCATAGTCTCGGCGGTGCTTTGAGCTATTACGGTACCCTTATCGACCGCCTCGATAGTCGCGTTGATAAGATCTCCCGTCTGAGCGGCGGATTGCGCGCTCTTCGCGGCAAGGTTGCGAACCTCGTCAGCAACGACCGCGAAGCCCTTGCCCGCGGCGCCCGCGCGAGCCGCCTCAATAGCGGCGTTGAGTGCCAGGATATTGGTCTGGAACGCGATATCGTCGATCGCCTTGATGATGTTCTGGATCTCGTCGGACTTCTTCTTGATCTCGTCCATAGCCACGAGCATTTCCTTGACCTCGTTGTTCTGATCGGTGATCTTCTCGGAACTCTGAATGGATATCTTGCTTGCTTCCGAAGCGTTGTTGGCGCTCTGCTGTACCTTATTCGCGATCTCGTTTATAGAAGCGGAGAGCTGCTCGATAGAAGCCGCCTGTCTCGTGGTGCCGTCCGCGAGACTTTGAGAGCCGGAAGCCATCTGCTCCGCGCCGCCTCTTACTTCTCTTGAAGACTGACCGATGTTGCCGATTATCTCATGCAGCGATTCCTCGATCTTCTCAAAGGACTCTCCGATCTGAACGAAGTCGCCGAGATAGGAGACCTCCGATTTCGCGGTGAAATCACCCTGCGCCATCTTTGAAAGTACATTGTTGATATCGACAACATATGAGTTCAGCTCGCCCTTGGTGAATTCCAGCTTGCGCACGAAATCGCCCAGCTCGTCGTTGCCGAATTTGTAGTCGGAGTTCGGTTCGTTGAGTGCGCCGCGGCTCATGCTGTCCGCCAGCTTTTCCGCTTCCTTAATGGGGCGAAGGATGACCTTAACGGCATAAATGCCGATCACTACCAGCATAAGAACGCCGATAACAACGCCTACCAGAGTAGCGATGACTATAAGCTGCGTGCGCAGTGCGTCCGCCTCGGCTGCAGAGAAGCCCGAGAAGTACGCGCCGACAATCTTATTATTGATATCGAACATAGGACGGTAGAAGACATAATGCTTCTGTCCGACGATATCGATGGTATCCTCAAATGTCTGCCCGCCGTTGATAACGACTTCAATGGGCTTTGCGGGGATCTCGGTGCCGACTACTCTCTTGCCGCCGCTCATAATAGTCGTCGCGATACGCGTCGTTCCGCCGATGATCGTGATCTCCGCGGAGCTCTGCTCCTTGATATCGTCGATCCAGCTGGTCTCTGTGAGGTACATACCCGAAACGGCAGCGCCGCCGTCCTCGGTGCCCTTGGCGGTCTGGAGCGCAAGCCCGCTCTTGGAGTCGCTCACAACGCCCGTATATCCGCCCCTCGCTCTTTGGATGTTGAAGTCGGCAAGCTCGAAGTTGCTTGATTTCCAAACGATATTGCCGTCTTTATCCATAATGGCGGCAAAGTCGCTCTCGGTCTTTTTGTTGGATTCAAAAAATCTGTCCAGCTCCGACGCGGGGGTGCCGGAATTCAGCAGACCGCTGTAATCCATCATGTTCAGCATATCCTGAACCTTTTCCAGCTGCGCCTCTTTTGCCGCGACAAGCGTGTTCATACCCGTCTCGGTCTGCGATCTCATAAGCTTGTCTGTGTTGTTCCCCGCGATCTTAACGGTGATGACGTTTACGATCACTACTGTCAGTGCGAGACCAATGATGATCGCAAAAAGCAGTTTTCTTCCAATTCTAGAATTCATAACTAAAATTCCTTTCCGATGAAATAAGATTTTATTACAAATTAAACCCGGAAACTACCATGAAAACTTCCTCTATAATATACATTATATCAAATCCCCGCATATTTGTCAATATGTTCCAAAACAGCAAAATGCCTAAAAATTGCGCGGTTTTTGAGGCTTTTTTGTCCGAACTGACTTAAATTTTCCCTGAAACATTGCCGTTTTATTCATCTTTTGGGAGTTTTCGCAGGAACACTATAAGGCATGGCAGCGCTATCATCGCGGCGGTGAAGTATGCCAGCGGCTGAGCGATCTCGATGCCCTGTATTCCCCAGAAATTCGGCAGAATGACGCACAGCGGGATGAAGATCAGCCCCGATTGGAGAGCAGCCAGTATCAGCGCGGAAACGCTCTTTCCGATGCTCTGAAACAGCATATTGGCAACCATTATCATGGGGAAGAATACGAGGGCTATACACTGCATATGCAGCGCCTCGCTCCCTATGCGAACGACCTCCTCTTCATTGCGGAAGACAGAGATTATCTGCGGCGCGAATACGTAGCATACCGATGAGATAACGCCGATAAGCGCCATTGCGAACAGCATCGTGAACCACGCGCCCTTTTTCACGCGGGAATACTTCTTCGCCCCATAGTTGAACCCCGATACGGGCTGAAAGCCCTGTCCGATGCCAAGTCCGACGCTGAAAATAAGATTTGACGTTCTCCCGACATATCCCATGGCGGCGATCGCCGCGTCGCCGAACGCCTTCGCCTGCGCGTTCATTACCATCGTGGAAGCGCTGTTGAGCCCCTGTCGGGCGAGATTTGGCAGCCCCGTGAAGATGATGTTCCCGAGCGTTTTGATATCCTTTGAGATGAAGCGCGGCGAGATGCGGCTCTGCGTCTTCTTCCTGATGAACATCGACAGAAGAATCCCGAAGGATATGCACTGAGACACCGCGGTAGACAGCCCCGCGCCGCTTATTCCCATATCGAATACGAAGATGAACAGCGGGTCGAGCCCCATATTAAGGATACCGCCCGTCGTCAGCCCGATCATAGCCAGCGCGGCTTTTCCCTCATAGCGGAGGATGTTGTTGAGCACGAAGCTCCCCATCATGGCGGGAGCCGAGATAAGAATGAATGTGCAATAGTCCACGGCGTAGGGAAGTATCGTCTCCGTGCTCCCCATAAGCCGCATCAGCGGTTTGATGAAGATCAGCCCGAACACCATGATGATAACGCTCATGGCGAGCGCCGCGAAAAACCCCGTAGACGCGAACCTGCTTGCTTTCTCCTCGTGTTTTCCGCCCAGCGCTCTGCCGATGTTGCTGCCCGCGCCGTGCCCGAACATAAACCCCACAGCCTGTAAAATAGCCATAACGCCGAAGACGATGCTCGTAGCGCCTCCCGCGCTGAGCGAGATGCGGCTGACGAAATACGAATCCGCCATATTATAAATGTTGGTGATCAGCATACTGATTATAGTCGGTATGCCCAATGAGATGATAAGCTTGGGTACCGGTGTTTCGGTCATTTTCTTGTATTGGATATCCGCGCTTGCTTTTTCCATTATGTACCAGCCTCTCCGAATAAGCGTCGTTTTGTTTAATGAATATTATAGCATTTTTCGCGGAAAATTTCAAGCGCCTCGACCGAATTTTCATTATTTTTAATATTTTTGCACAAACTGTTGACATTTCCCAAAAAATATGGTATAATCGAATTAAACAAACTAAACCGTGTTGAACTTGGGCTTTTGGCGGTATTTTTTGAGGTGAATATTATGGCTGATGCTTCAAATATCTTTCAGCGCAGATTGAGACAGGCGCTCGCCGAAAAGGGAATGAGGGCGGTAGATCTCTCCGCGGCGACGGGGATAAGCAAGGCGCGCATAAGTCAGTATACAAACGGCGTGTATGTTCCGAAATCAAAGGCGGCGTGCCTTATCGCAAAGGCGCTGGGAGTCACCGAGGCGTGGCTGCTGGGGCTGAATGATGACGATCCGTTCAAAGCGCCGATAAGTCCCGATAATTCCGAGATATCCGAGGTCATAGACGACAGCAAGATATATTCCATCCCCGTGTTTGAGAGTGTATCGGCGGGGTTCGGCGCGTATGCGGCGGACGAGGTGGTGGATCATATCCCGACGATCATCAACAATCCGTATGATGTGGAGGACACCATCGCCATACGCGTGACGGGCGACAGTATGATCCCGAAGATAGAGGACGGGGATATAATCGTAGTGCGCCGCCAGACCTCCGTGGACAGCGGCAGCATCGGCGTGGTGCTGCTGGACGGCGGCGAGGGGCTCGTAAAGATAATAGAATACGGCTCAACCTGGATAAAGCTGCGCTCGATAAATGAGAACTATCCCGTTATGTGCTTTAACGGCAAGGACGTTCAGCGCCTGAGAGTGGTAGGGAAGGTCCGCCAGATAATCAAGAGCCTATAGCGATTTTTTTATAAAAAACACCAACGCCCCGCGATTTCTCGCAAGGCGTTGGTGTTGGTTTGGTTGGTAATTATATGAAATGGTGATCGGCATAATCGATACAGCTTTCGCTGTTATTAAAGATTATATCCGCTTGATGTGACCGTTATGTGAAAATGCGGTGATAAAAATGTGAGATTTTTACCAAGTGTCTCATTTTGATCAAATGAGAATTTTCTTATCCCGCAAAGTTCGTTTTTTCTTTTAGAAATTATGGGAAATATCGGTTTTGGTATGTATAAAATTACCAATGGCGGCATAAGATTTATTTGCATATTTGTGCTATTCTACAAAAATGAGGAAAAAATTTGTTTTACCTCTTGATTTTTTTTGAATATAGGTTAAAATATAATTAGCACTCAACAAACGCGAGTGCTAAAAGCGCAAAAAAACCGCGCGGATGCTGTGTCGGGTCTTCCCGCCAAACATATTCGCCGCGCTTTTGGCGGCTTTTGACTCGCAGATCTTTTTGCAGGAGGAAATATATATGACTATCAGACCTTTAGTAGACAGAGTTGTTATCAAGTCGGTCGAAGCGGAGGAGACCACCAAGAGCGGCATCATTCTTACCGCGGCAGCTCAGGAGAAGCCTTCCATCGCCGAGATCGTGGCGGTAGGACCGGGCGGTATCGTTGATGGCAAGGAAGTTAAGATGTTCGTCAAGGTAGGCGAAAAGGTGCTTATCAGCAAGTATTCGGGCACGGAAGTCAAGATCGACGGCGTTGAATATTCCATCGTAAGACAGGACGACATCCTCGCGGTCGTTGAGGACGCTCCCGCAAAGGCGGCTCCCAAGGCGGCGAAGACCGAGACCAAGACTGCCGCGAAACCCGGAAGAAAGCCCGCAGCAAAGACGGCTGCAAAGCCCGCCGCGAAAGGCAAGCCCGGAAGAAAGCCCAAGGCAAAGTAATCAAGATCTAATGAAAAGTCCGTAATACGGAATAAAACATAAACATTCGGAAGGAGATCATTTATTATGGCAAAAGACATCATCTACGGCGAGGAAGCAAGAAAGGCTCTCCAGAAGGGCATAGACACCCTTGCCGATACTGTTAAGATCACTCTGGGTCCCAAGGGCAGAAATGTCGTTCTCTCCAAGAAGTACGGCGCTCCGCTCATCACCAACGACGGTGTGACTATCGCAAAGGAAATAGAGCTCGAGGATAAGTTCGAGGATATGGGCGCGGCTCTCGTGAAGGAAGTCGCCACAAAGACCAACGACGCTGCGGGCGACGGCACCACCACCGCTACACTGCTCGCGCAGGCTCTCGTTCGCGAGGGTATGAAGAACATCGCGGCGGGCGCTAACCCCATGATCGTCAAGAAGGGCATGAAGAAGGCTGTAGAAGCCGCCGTAGCGGAGATCAAGAAGAACTCCAAGAAGGTAGCGGGCTCCGCCGATATCGCGCGTGTAGCGACCGTTTCCGCGGGCGATGAGTTCGTGGGCAAGCTGATAGCCGAGGCTATGGATAAGGTAACCGCCGACGGCGTTATCACACTTGAGGAGAGCAAGACCGCCGAGACCTATTCCGAGGTCGTCGAGGGTATGCAGTTCGACCGCGGCTACATCTCGCCGTATATGGTAACGGATACCGACAAGATGGAAGC
>CAYPWI010000135.1:0-6309 GCA_964414395.1 uncultured Ruminococcus sp. | reverse complement strand
ACCGAGCGCTACTGCCGTATCCCCGCGGGGGAGCTGGCGGCGGCGTTCCGCGAGTTTCGGCGGTTCTTGGGGGAATGTGAGTTCTCGGACTGCGCGCACGTCAAGGAAAGGGGCTGCGCCGTCAAGGCGGCGGTAGAAGCGGGTGAGATAGCTCGGTCGCGCTACGACAGTTATCTCAGAATGTATGAGGAAGCGCAGAAGATAAACGATTGGGAGAAGTAGATGAATTGCTCGATAATTTGCGGCGCGCCATGCAAAGGACTTATCAAGGAACGTCCCGATGGATTTATAATAGCGGCGGACAGGGGGCTTGACTACTGCTTGCAAGCGAGGATAACGCCCGATCTGATAGTCGGGGACTTCGACAGCGCGGAAAGCAAGATCCCCGAGGGCGTGGAGTGCGTGCGCGTCTCTCCGATAAAGGACGACACCGACGCGGCTTTGGCAGCGGATATCGCCATGGAGCGCGGGTACCGCGATATCACGTTCTTCTGCGCGCTGGGCGGGCGGCTCGATCACACGATAGGGAATATTCAGTTGCTGTATCATCTGAAAAAGTCCGGGATAAGCGCGAGGATAATTTCGGAGGACACCGAGGTGTTCTTCCTGTTGAACGAGAGTAAAAAGATCCCCAAAAACGACGGTTTTCTCTCGGTCTTCTCGTATGAAAAAGATGTAACCGTCAGCATTTCGGGCGTGAAATACCCGCTCGACAGAAAGCTTTTGACGAATGATGTGACGCTGGGGGTCAGCAATGAGATCACCGAGGATTTTGCTACGGTCACGGCGCATGAGGGCGCAGCGCTTATAGTTATTTCAAATGTCGGCAAAGATCAAATTTATAAGTAATAATGATCGCGGCGTTGAGCATTGTGCTTGACGCCGCATTTTTTTCTGGATCATAAAAATTTTTTGTAACGAATTCCGAAAAAAAGTCACTAATATTACGAAAGGGAGTGAAGCGCGATGACGGGACTTGACGAATTGTTTTCCGCCTATTATAAGGACGTATACCGTTATTTGTACAGTCTCTGCCGTGACGCTCAGCTCTCGGAGGATCTCGCGGGCGATGTGTTTTTGGAGGTCGTGAAGTCGATAGGCAGCTTCCGCGCTGAAAGTGATGTAAAAACATGGCTGTACTCGATAGCGCGAAATCGCTGGCACAAATACCTGCACAAGAAGAAAAGGACCGTGGAAACATCGGAGCTTTGCGAGCTTACCGAGCTTGAAGAAATTGCAAGTCCCGGCGGCTCTTCGGCGGAAAGCGCGTTCCTAGACCGTGAGATGATCGAACGGATCTACAAGATCATCAACGAGGAAAAGGAACGTCCGCGAAAAGCCGCGCTCATGCGGATAGAGGGGTATTCGTTCTACGAGATAGGAAACGCCCTCGGGATATCCGAAAATTCCGCGCGGGTGATGTTTTTCAGGACGAAGGAGAAGATCCTCAAGATACTAAAGGAGGAAGGCTTTTATGATAAATGAGATATCTTGTGAAGTCTGCCGCGACCTCATACCGCTCGTAAAGGACGGCGTGGCGAGCGAAGACAGCGAGGCGGCGGTGAAAAAGCATACGCAGACCTGCCCCGAGTGCGCGAAGCTGTTTGACGGAAAGCTGGTTCCCGCGATCGCGCCTTCGGAGTCTCCCAAGGCGCTGCTCAAAGCCAAAAGGTGGCTCACGTGGATATACGCGGCGCTTATGGTTCTCGGATTATACTTCGGATTTACCCTTACGGCGGGCTCGGAAATGTTCTACAACTGTCTTATCATGCCGATAGCGGGAGCATTGGGTTTCATGGCGTTTCGATATAAGTCATTTTATCTCATGCCGATAGTGGTCGTAATTGTCGGCTTTCTCGGAGATATAATGGGCTTTATCACGGTTAATGGGACAAGGCATATCGATATCACTTCTTTGATAACGATGATATTTATTTATACGCTGTTTGTGTATGCGGGAATAATTATCGCGATGCTGCTGCGTTTCGCGTTCGGCAAGTCAAAATCCGAAAGGGGTGTCTGAAATGAAAGTACAAGTATTTATTGATAAGCACAGAAAGCCGCTTAGAGTTATCGCGGCGGTGATAGCGTTCGCGATGATAGCGGTGCTTCTGGAGTTCGCGAACGAACTGTTGGGAAATCCCGTGTCATATCTGGTGGCGAAGAACAACGCCAAAAAATACGTCGCGGAAAACTATGCCGATGAAGGGTATGTCGTGGAGGACGCGTCTTACTTCTTTAAGTTCAAGGACTATGTTGTTCATGTCGGAAAGCCCGACAGCGAGGACTGTCATTTTACGGTGTACTATAATATGTTCGGACAATTTCGCGGAGATAACTACGAGAACCTTATAGGAAACGGTGAAAATTCCCGCGGCAGACTTAGTACAAGCTATTCCGAGTTAGTCAGAGGTGTTATCGAAAGTTCCGCGAACCCGTATTATAGCACAAAAGCTATACAGTTTGGCGAACTGATCTTTGAGGGCAACGAGGAAATTCAAAAGGGCATCGTTCGCGGCTTTGGACTTTCGCGCGATATACTTATTCCGGATAAGCAATACGATATCGCCGAACTGGGCGCGCAGGGCGGGCTGATCACGTTCTATGCCGATGTGGAGGAAGCGACCCCCGAGAAAGCCGCTCAGGTGCTGCTTGATATAGACGGGTTTATGGAGGGCGGCGGAGTGCCGTTCTACGCTATTGATCTTACTCTCAGGACCTCGGACGGAGATTATTACTTTGTTGATAATTTCCTCCGCTCGGATATTTACGAGGAGGGGCTTGTCGAGCGCGTCGGTAGCGTCGGCATGACGGTAGATCAATATAACGCGAAATATGACACAAAGTGATATTTTATCTTTATTTCTTCCAATAAAGTACCCCCCACATAATTTAAAACGGCGGTGCCGCGCTTCTGCGCTGCTCCGCCGGTTTTTTGTTCTATTTCTTTTTCGTTTCACATAGAATTAAACAAACAGGACAAGAAAACGGAGGACAAAGAAATGATCAAATGTAAAGTTCAAAGCCCCGTTCTTCCCGAAAAAATACGGCTGACCTTGCCGTTTTCTTCGGTCGCCGAGATACGTATTCGCAGTGGACGACCGTCTGTGTGCGTGGATATTTTCGGCGGAATGAGCGTCTGCTCCGAGCCTTTCTCCATGGAGGAAACGGCGGAGTTTTTCACTAAAATATGCAGGTATTCCGTACATAGCTATCAGGAAGAAATAGCGCGGGGATTCGTGACCTTAGACGGCGGACACCGCGTCGGGATATGCGGCACGGCGGTGACGGAGAACGGCAAGATCGTATTCTTAAAGGATATCTCGGGGCTTAATATCCGCATAGCGCATCAAGTGACGGGCTGCGCCAACGAGATATACGAGCGGTTCTTCAAGTACGGGCTGCGTTCTCTGCTTATCGCGGGGAAGCCGCTTTGCGGCAAGACCACCGTTCTGCGCGATCTGGCGCGGCAGATCGGAGAGCATCACCGCGTCACCGTTATCGACACCCGAAACGAGATCTCCGCGTCCGTGCGGGGCGTTCCGTCATTGGATATAGGTCTTAATACGGACGTGCTTTGCGGCTGCGGGAAGAGCGAGGGGATACTTATGGCAGTGCGTTCCATGTCGCCCGAGGTCATCATCTGCGACGAGATAGCGCATGACGAAGAGGCAGTTCAAGAAGCGCTGTTCTGTGGCGTAAATGTGATCGCCGCGGCTCACGCGGGCAGCCTCGAAGATCTTGAAAGGCGTTTCGGAGAACTTTCAAAGCTGTTTGACGCGGCTGTAATGCTCGGAGAACGCGGCAGGCTTATTGAAGAACGCGGGGGTGCGCTGTGAGGTGGCTTGCCGCGATAGCGGCTTTTGTATTGTGTACTTTAGAGGGTCAGCGCAGACGGCGCGTACTCAAAGAGCGTGTTGAGCTATTATCCGAATTGCTTTTGATGCTGAACGATTTTTCGATAGGGATCCGCTGCCGCGCGTCAACTCTGGACGAGCTTATCCGCGCCGAAAACGGGCGTTTCGCGAGGCTGGTCACGGCAAAGCTCCAAGACGGTGCGGATCTTCATTCGGCGTGGGATATGGCGTGCGCCGCGATCCCGAAAGCTCCCGAAAGGGCGCTGCTTCTTGAACTCGGACAGTCTCTCGGAACATCGGACAAGTCGGGGCAGTTACAGATAATCGAGATGTACTCCGCGCGTATCTCCGATCTAAGGGAAGAGGCGGAAGGCTGCTATAAGAAAAAGGGCGGCGCGCTTTCCAAGGTGGGTATGCTGTGCGGAGCAGCGGCGGCGATCCTGATACTTTGAGGGGAACGTAATGGAACTTGATCTGATATTTAAGATAGCCGCGGTCGGCTTGATCGTGGCGATCCTGAACCTTATCCTCAAGAAGACCGATCACGATGAGCAGGTGGTAATGCTGAACGTGGCGGGGCTTATTATCGTCCTGATGATGATAATTCCCGCGCTTGAGGAGCTTTTCACGACGATAAAGAACGTTTTCGGGCTGTGGTAATACCGATCCTCTTTTAGTTTATTGAATATAATGTGATCGGTAAAACGCGGCTGCGTGGTTTTTATTCGGAAACTCTGAAGAGGATCGGTATAGATGGATATCGTAAGAATTTGCGGCTTCGGTCTTCTGGCTGTCATACTTTGTATGATCGTGAAGCGTCTGAGACCCGAAAGCGCGTTTGGGATAAGCCTCATGGCGGGGGTGATGATACTCGCCGCCGCGATAAGCGCTCTCGCGCCGTCCGTTTCCGCGATAACGGAGCTCGCGGACGCGGCGGGTGTGGACGGCGAGCTTACCAAGATACTGTTCAAGGCGCTGGCAGTCTGCTGCATAGTGTCGCTGAGCGCGGACTGCGCCCGCGACGCGGGAGAAGCGGCGCTTGGGGCGAAGCTTGAGCTTGCGGGGCGCGCGGCGATAGCGGCGGTGTCGCTGCCCGCGTTTGCCGAGCTTGCCGCTATAGTGACGGGGCTGATAAACGGGAATTGAATTAGGACAAGCTAAGAGGACGGATAATGAAACGGATCTTTTCAATTACTGCGGCGTTTTTTATGCTGCTGTTGATCCCGCGGCTTTACGGAATGACCGCCTATGCGGCATCGATAGATTACGGCACGGATAACATCACCAAGGCGCTCCCCGAAGAAGCTCGGGATATACTCGAAAGCGAGGGGATGACCCCAGAGAATTCGGGCGCTCTGAATATGACGTTCGGCGGTGTGCTCTCAAAGCTATGGGAGCTTGTGAAGAACAAAGCCGCCGCGCCTTTAAAGCTGTACTGTACGCTTCTGGGAGTTGTTCTGCTGTGCGTCATAGCGCGGAATATCTCGGGCGAAGGGCAGATGAAGGGCGTGTTCTCGGTGGTGGGCGTGCTGTGCGGCGCGGGCGTTACCGCGGCGGCGGTCGGGGATATCCTCAATGAAGCGCTTGGAGCATTGAGCGCGGCTGCGAATTTTATGTTGATATTCATACCCGCGTTTACGGGGGTGGCGGCGGTGCTGGGGCACGTCTCCACAGCGGCGGCGGTAAACTCGGTCGTGCTGGCGGCGACGCAGCTGTTCTCACAATTGGCGGTGAATTTCTTAGCGCCGCTTTGCGGAACGATCCTAGGGGTCTCGACGGCGGGCGCGGCGGATCCCTCAATGCAATTAGAAAAACTCGGCGAGATAATAAAAAAATTCGTCATCTGGGGACTGACGCTCATCATGACCGTGTTTATGAGCGTGCTTTCCGTGCAGACGCTGGTAGCGTCTTCGGCGGATAACGCCGCTATCAAGGCGGCGAAGTTTATGATATCGCAGGGAGTGCCGATAATCGGCGGAACTATTGCAGATTCGGTGAATATGGTGAGCGGCGGGATCATGGCAATGAAGGGCAGCATAGGCACTTACGGGCTTATTGCCGCCGCTGTCATTATAGCGCCGACGCTTATAGGACTGGCGTGTTACAGACTGGCGCTGTTCTGCGCACAGACGACCACGGAGCTGTTCGGGATAAAGGAGCTTGCGGCGCTGTACAAAAGCTGCTGTTCGGTGATGACGATAATCTTCGCGGTGACGGTCTGCTTTCTGCTGCTGAATACGCTGGGAGTTTTCCTGATGCTGGCGGTCACTAATGTCACCGGATAGCCGACATTACTGAGAGCGATAAAAAATCAAATCAAGGGTATAAGGCAACGTAAAGGCGGCGCATTATAGGCGCGTCTCAATAAAATAAACTTAATGGTAACTTGTGCAATTCGCGAAAGCAAGCGGCGCGGCGTTCTGCGCGCAGCGAAGCGAGCACGGAACGCCGG
>CAYPWI010000134.1:1030-6311 GCA_964414395.1 uncultured Ruminococcus sp. | reverse complement strand
AAGCTTTATCTTGCCGTCCATACAGATCATTATATTGTCGGGGGAAATATCCCTGTGCAGCACGCCCGCGCTGTGGGTAATGCTCAAAGCGGCGGCGATCTTATCGATAACGAACAAAGCCTGCCCGTCCGTCAGCTTGCCGTGCTTCTTCACATAATTTTTAAGAGTTAAGCCCCTTAAATATTCCATTACAAGGTATACCGTGTTGTTCGCTCTGAAATAATCATAAACGCTGACTATATTCGGATTTCCGTTGAATTGGGCGACCATCTCCGCCTCGGTGTAGAACTTCTGCGCTCCGTTTTCAAAGGCTTCGGCAGACTTCTCGTCAGCGAGTAAAACATCCGCGCCCGTTGGCGCGCGATACGCGATGCCGTTGGGATAATATTCCTTGACGGCAATGATCTTATCCATTCTCAGATCATAACCGAGATATGTAATGCCAAAGCCGCCTTTACCCATTACTCTGCCTATGATCATCTTGTCGTTCAGCCTTGTTCCCATGGGCAGTACAAGAGGATCAGCCGAGTATTCCGCCGCCGAAAAGCCGCAGTACGGGCATATATCATTATCAATTTCCCGAAAGCAGCTTTCACATAGCCGCTTCTTGTTTATCTCGATCATAATATCACCTATTCCGATGCCTTACTTGGGGTTATTTTTCAGATCAGGCTTTTTCGGCTCTGACTTGGTCACAAAGCCGCGCCTCGTCTTATCCGCCGAAAAGCTTTGCAAGGAGCAGCTTTATCGGATTTTGCTTTTCCGTCTCCGTTTCCTGCGGTATGACCGTGGGGATCTTCACCGCCTGCCGCCTTATCGGTACGCTTGCGAGAGCCTCTCTGAATTCGACCGTCGTCTGATATCTGTCCGCGTATCTTATCTGCATAGCGGTGCAGATCACGTTCCACAGATCCGGCTGTATGTTGTATTTGGTGTTATCCATTTCCGAATCCTCCTCAAATCTGCTCTGAGGATCCTCGGGTATCTGCTTGGTCAGCCCGTAAAAGACAGACGCTCCCAATGAATAAATGTCAGTCCATTCTCCCTGTTTGCCGCTTCTCATATATTGCTCCAGCGGAGCGAAGCCCGGCTTTAAGATCACCGACAAAAGCTGCGAGCCCTCGGGGTAGACCTGTCTTGCCGCGCCGAAATCAAGCAGCTTTACATTGCCGTCACGGCAAAGCATTATATTGTCCGGGGAAACATCTCTGTGGAGTACGTTGTTCCTGTGCGCCTCGCAAAGAGCGTTGGCGACCTTATCCGCTATGTTTACCGCCTGTCCCGCGGTGATAACGCCGCATCTCGTCACATATTCCTTCAAAGTCATACCGTCGAGGTATTCCATTGTGAAATACGCCGTATTGTTCTCATAAAAGAACTGGTATACCCTGACGATGTTGGGATTATCGGAAAATTGCGAAACAAAGCTCGCCTCATTGTAGAACTTTTCCGCGCCGTGCCTGAACATTTCGGCGGACTTTCTGTCGCGTACCATAAGCCCGGATCCGCCGTTTATCCGAACGGCAAGCTCGATGGGGAAATATTCTTTTATGGCGATAACCTTGCTGTATTTGAAATCATACGCGCGGTATGTGATGCCGAACCCACCTTTGCCGATGACATTGCCCAAAAGGAAATTTCCCATAAGAATACTTCCGCATGGCAATGCGATATTGTCCGGAGTATAGCTTTTTTCGGAAAAACCGCATTTTTTGCACGGCTCTTTCTTTATAGGCGAAAAACAGCCCGAACAAAGCAGTTTGTTTCCGATAGTGATCATTAAATATATCTCCTTTTATTATAGCATTGCCGCGCAAATTTGTCAATCCCGCGGCTCGGCTGCGGGCTGTGTGGAAGAGATCGCGTCGGAGATCGATGCCGTGGAAGCGCCGCCCGCGTCTGCCGCTTCGGAGCTTGTTTTGCCGTTATTTCGGTTCAGAAGGAACACCGACAAAGCCGCCGCCAGTAAAATAACAACGATGCCCGTTATCAAAAACGAAGCGCGTACCTTGCCTTTGCGGGTCTTTGAGGTATCGGGAACCTTTGCGGGCGCGGAAGCAGGCTGAACCTCGAAGTTCTCGCTGCCGTCAAGATAAATGATGCCGCAGACCGCCGTGTAATTGTCCCCTTTGTTTTCGGCACGCAGAATGTGCCGCTTGAGCATATGCCTGAGCCATACCTCCGAGCTGTCGGATTTCAGCAGATCGACTTCCATTTCCGTCTCATAGACATATTCCCAGAAGCCGTCGCTGCACACCAGAAAAGCGTCGCCGTTTTTTATTTTTATGGGAGTATAGCCTCTTTTGATGTTCAGCTTTTCCTCGCTGCCAAGCACCTTTAAGAGCCGCGAACGATCCTCATGACCGCGAACGTCCTCGGGACGCAGTACGCCCATATCCACCGAAGCCTGGCAAACGGAGTGATCCTTAGTCTGCGCGATGATCCTGCCGTCTCTGAAATAGTATACTCTGCTGTCTCCCGCGTTGGCGTAAATAAAATTGCCGTTTTCCGTAAACGCGGCGGCAACGGTGGTTTTACCGCCGTCGCCTTTCTTTATGACCTCTGTATTCGCGCTCTCCATAAGCTCCGAAATGCGTTCGGCTGTGTATCCGCCGAGACAGTTTTCGTCAAAATAATCAACTGCCGCAAGGGAAGCCTTTTCGCCGTCCGAATGTCCTCCCAGACCGTCGGCGACGATAAAGATCCCCCTTTCCGTGCTGCACAGCAGGGAATCCTCATTTATTTCATGTCCTGCCGCGCAGCTGTATGTGGCTGAATTGATGATCATACGCTATCCTTTCCCATATCTGAAAATAAAGCTGAAAATAAGTCATTTTCACGCTCAATATTTGATTTGGAACAACTGCTCCGCGCTGCCGAGATAGAAATATGTACCGTCCGAAATGAACACGGGTACATTCGGCGTAAGCTTCTGACCGCTGCCGATGAATGTGCCGTTGCTGGAACCTAAGTCCACTATCTCATACCCGCCGCTCGTCGGTCTTATCTGACAGTGAACGCCCGAAACTCCCTGCGTGTCAACGGGGAAGCACACATTGCATTTCTGAGAATTTCTTCCGAGAACGATGTTTCCGCCCACATTAAAGCTGCGGTTTGCCATAACGCCCTTCACGCCCGTGATCACCGCGCCCTTAGCCGCGCCCGAGGCAGAGTTGTTCTGCCGAGCGGTCATCTCGGGAGCGTATGCCGCGGGCTTTCTGCGCTTCAGAACAACGATAACGACAACAGCCGCCGCGACAACGACTGCTGCGGCTATAGCTATTACGATTATCATCATATTGTTTGAGGAAGAAGGCTCGGGAGTTGTCACTATGGGTTCGCTGTCGCCGCCTGCCGCGGGAACATCGGTAGAAAGAGTATAAGGAACGCCGTTTGAATTTAGAAGCGGGATAAGCTCATCTATTATTGTAGCATATCCGCCTACCGCGTATTCGCTCCCGCTGCCTTGCCCGTTGCCTTCCACGACCGATAATTTATATGTGTTTACTCCTATTATCTCGCCCTTGTCGTTTATCATAGGACCGCCCGAGTTTCCATTGTCGATGGTGGTGTCGGTAAGATAGGAATTAACGCCGATTGCACTTGTAACGTTTATTCTCGTTTTTTGCGAAACATTTCCCTTGGTCGAAACGATATCATCAATATCGAGGGCATTGAAGAGTTTGTCTCCTCTTGCATATGCGGGATATCCGAGAGCGTAAACATCATCACCCTTATTAACGTTTTCCGATTTGCATAGAGGTATTGTTTTTCTCTCGGTTGTGGTTTCGGGCAGCTCAAGAATGCAAAGATCCTTATTAAAATCGACCGAGATTATCTCCGCCTGCATTACTTTATTCGCGGCAACAGAGAAGTAAACTAATACGCTGCTTGCCGCTTTCCCGTCTTTTGAAACGACATGGCTGTTTGTAACGACATATTTGGGATTCTCTCCCACTTTGCCGACCATAAACCCCGATCCCTGACCATAATCCGATAAAATTATAACAACGCTCTGTTCCGCCTGCTCGACCGCGTTTTCAGCCGAGGCAATTGTCAGCGGATACGAAACTACAACTAATAACGCCGCTGTCATAGCAGCAAGCCACCTAAATAGTTTTTTCATAATACCATTTCCTTTCATCACTTAGTAAATTCCAGCACTACCGCTGTGAAATTATCCTGATTGGAATAACCCTTCGCGAGGATCTTGTTCTCGATCACATTTGCCGCCTCATGAGCGTCAAAGGTCAGCGACTCGATAAGCTCCGCCGCCGTTAAAGCGTTGTAAACTCCGTCGCTGCACAAAAGCAGCTTATCGTTTTTCCGAGGCACAAGCGGCTTTAAATTCACGTCGGGGGATATGCCGCCCTTATATCCGACATATTGGGCAAGCGCGTCCTTTTTGGGGTCGTCCTGCGCTTCTTCATAAGTCAGATCGCCTGAGATGACCTGCTCCATAAGGTCGTTCATATAGTCGCTGTCCTCATTGAGAGCGGTGATCATACGGTTCCTGAACAGGTAGACCCGACTGTCTCCCGCGGTACACCAATAAATACCGCTTGGCAGACACATGACCGCTACCGCCGTCGAGCCGCCTTTTATGCCGCTTGACAAAACGCTGTCGTTTATCGCGCGAAGCGACCGCGACAGCTGAATATGCACGGGAATGTCAACATCGCGGTTCCTTTGAAGATCGAGCATTGACGAAACGACATACGCGCTTACTCTGTCGCCGCCCGACAATCCGCCCATACCGTCGGCGACAACGGCGGTAAAGCCGTAATTCCTGACGCTTTCCTTTTCAATTGATGAAAAGCCGAAGCTGTCCTCCTGATAATTTCTCGCCCCTTGATCATTGATGCTGCCGAACGCGATCTTTCTCACGTCCGAACAGTCAAATCTCATACGGACAAATAACTCACTGCGGCTCATGATCAATATGTAAAGTTTTCATTGCAAAAGCTTCTGAACACATATGTACTCGTCCCAAACTGTATCCTGTCATAATCGGAAAGCTCCATGGGCACAAGAAGTATCGAGTCGTTGAGGTATACATTGTTTTTGCCCTTTCCGAGAACGGGGCTGAGGAAGAACTTATTGTTTCTGGAATCATAAGCGATCACGGCGTTGCCGTCCGAGGAAACGGACTTATCAAAAGAAAGGTTCACGTCAAATTTCTGACCTCTGCCGACGGAATTCTGTTCGCCGTGAATAACAAAGGAAAGTCCCTTTTTCTCGCTGTCCACCGCGACAAGCCTGCATCTTACGGGGTTTATCC
>CAYPWI010000134.1:0-1020 GCA_964414395.1 uncultured Ruminococcus sp. | reverse complement strand
GTTTATCCCCGTTTCCGTTATGTCAAGAGCGACCGTAACGCTCATACCGTCGCTGTTCGCGCCATCGAAGTCCGGTATGCTGCTGTTATCGACGGGCATTGTCGGCGGGAAATCCATACCGCTGTCGGCTCCCGAGATCGGGACGGTTCTCGGAAAATCGGGATCCGCTCCTCCGAGCGGCGTAAATTCCATATGATCTTTCCTGCAATATGGACAGCTGCTGCTCTTCTTTTCATCATAGATATGCCCTCTTGTACATTGTTTCATAATATCGACCCCTTCCCGTATCGGTAATAACGGTTATTGCCCACATTCGGTATGCAGACTTACAATATTTGTATAATTATATCATAAATTATACATGACATGGTGGGCATAATTGCACACAATGACCTACGCTCGGCAGGATAGCCACCAAATCGTTCAAATAAAAAATGGGTACAGCCGCACTCGACTGTACCCAAATTGTACCCAAAACTTCTAAAGTTCACTTTCCGATAGAATAAGAAAAACCGCTCGACCCTCACAGTCAAGCGGTTTCTCAGTGTGACATCGTTACCAAAAAGATTTCGGCAAAATCAACGCTGAATAGAGGATCAACCCCGCGCAATTTTTGCGTATTTTTCACTTTCGCGCGAAGCGCGGAAGTGAAAAATCGAATTGCCATTAGGGCAATTCGAGCAAAAAATGCGCTAGCAAAGGCTTTCGTGTACGCCGCGAAGCGGCGCACGCGAAAGCCTTTGCGTTGTACAAATAAGCCCTTGTGCTTTGCACAAGGGCTTATTTGTACAACTGGCACGCCAGAAGGGATTCGAACCCCCGACCCTTTGGTTCGTAGCCAAATACTCTATCCAGCTGAGCTACTGGCGCATACTGCCCGAAGAACTGCTGCTCTCCGAACAAATTATATTATATCACATCTCTTCCGATTTGTCAAGGGGATTTTTAAAATTTTCCGCTTTTTTTTCTGCGTTGTCAATAGATATGACCCAAAAAATAATAAATTTCATCGAAATATGG
>CAYPWI010000133.1:0-6315 GCA_964414395.1 uncultured Ruminococcus sp. | reverse complement strand
GCAAAAATCATCCTCGCAAATCTTTGTCTGTTTTCAATCAGGAATTAGTATAAAATAATTGCCGATATAAAAAATCGAGCCATAATAAAAGGATATCCATAACATAAAAAGATCAAATCGTCGGTCACAGTACCGGCGATTTTTTGGGTCACGCGGGAAGCGGAAAAATACCTATCACGGCGGTTATAATACAATACCGATCCTCATCGGAAAATGTGAGTAAATGTTTATTTACTTTTCGGACAAAATTTTTTTAAGCTTTGTTATTTTCCTGGAAACATTACTCTGCGAGATACCGAGCTGTTGCGCGACCTCACATTGATTGTAGCCGGAGACGAGCAGCTTGAACATCTCCAGTTCCTTTGTACTGCATTTGGCGCTCAGCCTATTTAGAGCGGCGCTGTCTATATGTATCGAGGTAACGCCGGAATTCTCGGAGATGACGGGGGATACGCACAGCTTGCGCGCGTTTTTGACAGCTCTGTTCAATCTGTCGGAGGATACGGGATACTCCGGACCGTCCCTATTGGAAATATCGTTAGTCATATTTATTTGCATCTGTTTTTACCTTCCCTCTGCGTTTTGATATATAGCAAACGGCATAAAGCGGATTTCGGATCTCTGCCGCTGTTATCGTACATCCGCGTAATGACGATAATCCGCCGTTTTGAATGTGATATTATTCTTGTCAATAAAAATTATATCACGATTTGATACTTTTGTCAACCGATAAATGCTCAACTCTAAGCATTTGCGGATACAATTGTCAAATTTGTACATTTTATGCGCTTTCGTTTTACGTTTTTCTTATCCGACAGTTTCCCCTATACAACAATTGCCGCGATCGGCCTGCCGACAGACCGTCCGCGCCTTAACCCCCGTGATGATCTCATTCATTCAAATCGGATCGTAATTTCTGAGATGCTGCGATCCGATTTGGCATATTATTTTACGTGTTCTTTTTCTTCTTTTTGGGAAGGCAAAGATATCCGTCAAGCCCCGTTATCATCAGCTGAAATATCGTGTCCTCGGTCTCTTGGTCATCGGGCAGAACGCCCTCTACGATATACTTCGCGTACAGCACCGTGGTAGTCAGCACGTGCAGCCAGAGGATATCCTGATTCATATTCGCGAGCTTCGGAAAAGTATTCAGAAAAGCTCTCACCATTCTGGAGAAGCTTCCAAAATAACCCGCGTCTCTCTTCAGGTCAAAATCGTGGAAGAACGCGCTGTCGCGAAATCTGTGATAAAAAACAGTCTCGTCGGGGTGATTTACCCAATAGCGAAAATACGGCCGCCATAATTTATGTACCGCTTTTGTGGGATTTGTGATCAAGGTCAGCGGATTGAACATAATATGGTCAAAGATCGCCGCCGCCTGCTTGTCGACATAGGTAAAGCACTCGATCAGGATCTCGTCCTTCCCCTTGAAATGCCGATAGACAGCGCCGGGGGTGATACCGGCAAGTTCGCTGATATTCTGTATGCGGATACCCTCTATCCCGTATTGGCGTACCGCCTTTATCGCGGCGGATATTATCTTCTGTCTGGTATCGCCGGTCATATACCATCATCCTTCCGTGCCTGCGTTAAACATCGGCGCTGCGATGTTCCGCCTGCCGTTGTCAAATTATTTATCTTTTCCATTATATCACAAAACAAGAAAAAAATCAAATATCTGTGACAACTATATAGCGCCCCGACAAATGGAAGACCATAATGTTATGTTTTATGTGGAGGAAGCCCGCCCGAATATCCGCTTTTTGCGCGCCGTTCCGATCATAACACATCTTGAGGTTCCAATAATTTTTTGTTGATAGGAAGAAGATATAGCAAAATCTGCGTTTTAAACAAAACGGCAAACCTATATTTGTGCATTTTTTATTCCCGTAAGCTCAGGCAAAAAAGACTGTGAACAAAGATGAGACAGTATTGGATTGTATCGTAAGTCTTGACATTCAAAGCTCTTTTGGGTATAATTAAATAAGAAGATCAATCCCCGAGCCGCCTCTGCGGTTTGAAGGAAAAACGTGAAAAGAGGAGAAAAAAGTGGAGCGCTTTGAGATCGACGGTAAAAATGTCACGGTCTATCCGAGCGTCAAAGCGGATAGACCGATAATTTATTTGAACACCTTCGAGGATATGGGTACGGAGGTATATGATATCCTGCGCGCGAGATCTCTCGAGTTTACGCTTGTGGCGATAGTCGGCTTGGATTGGAATTCCGAAATGCCGCCGTGGGATATACCGCCCATTTCCGCGAACTCCGAACCGTTTACGGGCGGCGCTGACGAGTATATAAAGCTGCTGACAGAGCGGATAGTCCCGAAAGCGGAGAGCTTTGCGGAAAAGATCTCCCTGCGCGGGATCGCGGGCTATTCGCTGGCGGGCTTGTTCGCGGTGTATTCGCTCTATCGGACGGATATCTTCTCGCGGGCGGCAAGCGTTTCGGGCTCGCTCTGGTTCCCGAGGTTCAAGGAATTCGTCTTTGAAAACGAGATGAAAAAGCTCCCCGATCTTTTGTATTTTTCCGTCGGGGATAAGGAAGCCAAAACGCGCAATAAATATATGAAGACAGTGCGGGAAAATACCGAGGCGATAGAAAAATTCTATCACGAAAAGGGAATAAACACCTGCTTTGAGCTGAACCGCGGAGATCATTTCCAAAACGCCGCCGAGCGCACGGCGAACGGCGTCGAGCGGCTGTTGTCCGGAGCGTAGATACAAAACGCCCCGATAGGATTCACATCATTATAAAACGCTCCCTAGGCCGAAAGACCTCGGGAGCGCCGTATGTACGGTCATATTTTTTTCAGAACCAAAACTATATCTTTGCTTTCGGTGTATACCTTCGGCGGTATCGCCGAGAATTTATCGCCGCTCGTTTTTCCGATATAGCTGTATTCCCCGTTTTCGGGGAAGAGCCACCAAGCGTCAGCCGTGCCCAAGCCGCTGATATCAAGCTCGAAGGGATGCCCGGTATAGCTGTAGACGAAGGTGAAATCATTTCCCGCGAATATCGCCACTCGCTCGTATTTCTCACGCTGACCGCCGATAAGCAAGTCGTCGCGCGGAGCGCCCTCCGTGAAATCCACGCTGCACATCAGGTCTTTGAGATACCGCATCTGACCGCTGCCCTCGTGATGAAGCGCTTCTTTCCAGCCGCATATCGGTCCGTAGCTGCCCGTGTCATCGGGGAAGGCTCCGTAAAACTGCATTACAGAATTGTCGCCGTAGGTGTGCCCGCACGAGCCGGCAAACGCCGACCAATAGGCGTATCTTCGCACGTCAGCCGCTTTCCAGTACGGCTCGTTCGGATCGTGCAGTCCCTGCGGGATCCATTCGTAGCTCGGTTCCGCGTCGAGCGTGGGTCTCACGGGCGTAAGAGCGCGGTCGATATAGACGTATTTCCAGTTATCCTCGCCCAAATATTCCGATGTTTTCTTGTTCACGTCGTCCCACGCGCCCAGAGCCGCCTGATCGTAGCGCCTGTGCCCCGACTGGAACATATTGAAGTCGAGCCAATCCGCGTCGTTCAGCCACATTGAGGAACGGCAGCGCCCGAACGGGTGAAACGTTACGAGCCTTTCGGGGTTCGCCGCCTTTAAAGTCCTTCCGAGGATATTATAGATGTTCTCCAGCCCCGACGCGTTTACATCGCCGCCTAAGATCCACACGATATTGGAATAGTCCTTGTACCTCTTCGCCAGGAACTCGGCGTATTTCCCCGCGTTTTCCTCGGTGATCACCCCGTTTTTGACAAGGAATCCCCAAGACGGCAAAAGCCCCATATAAAGCCCCAGCTCTTCCGCCATTTTAATGATCCTGTCACAGTGCAGCCAATATTCCTCGCTGCTCACATCACTGTTGGGAATGTACATTTTATTCACGTCGTCCATTCCGGGAACGGCGTATACAAGCACCGCCTGGATGAAGTTATATCCCTTGTCCGCGCGGTTTTTCAGATAGATATAAGCGTCCTCCTCGCTCAACTTGCAGAACAGCAGCCAAGCCGTGTCGCCAAGCCAGAAGAACGGCTTTCTGCCTTGCGTCAGATACCTCTTGTTTGTGCTTAATGCTAAATGTTCCATAAAAACCTTCCTTTCCGCAGAAATGACCGATCCCGATACATTTATTATATCATAGTCACAGGCGGTTGTCAAGGCGGTTATGGATTAGCGTTCCAGAACCATCTCAGCGCGTTGTAGGCGTATTCCATGGAAGCGATGCCGTTGTGCGAATATCCCTCTTTTAAGCGGAATGTAAGATTGCCGTCCTTTTCGGTGTCGGAATAGCGGAAGCTGTCGTAGTCCTGTATATTCTCGATCTGCCGAGTGAACGCCGATTCCGCAAAATCTTCAGTTCCCGTTATGGTGATTATGAAGAAATCGTTCCACGAGTGACCGGAATTCTTCACGACGTTATCCCAATACTCCCCGTCCTGCGAGAAGCTCCCGCTTGACGGCGCAAAGTAGCGGAAATAGTCCAGACAGTATTCAAACGTGTGCCACGTCGTGACAGAGCCCATCGAAAACCCGCAAAATCCCCGATGATCGCGCGATGCTTTCAGCCCCGCTACGGATGTATTCTCGGCATAGGTGCTGTATTTCCCCTCGACGGCGGGTATAAGATCGTTTATCAGCTCGTTGTGATAGTTCCGCGTCAGCCGTAGCGCCAGCGAATAATCCCCGCTGTCCTCGCCGCTTGTGTTGTTGTAGGTCGGGCAGACCACTATAAGCGGGTCTATCTTCCCGTCGGCTATGGCGTTGTCGAGCACATTCTTCATCGAGGACGGACGGCTCGGTGTTCCGAGCGAGGTGTTTTCGTTGCTCCAGCCGCCGTGCATGAGATAGAACACATTGTACTGCTTGCTTTCGTCGTAACCGTAGGGCAGATACACCACCGCGTGTTTTTGCAGCGTCTGGGTTTTCTGCTCATAGGAGAATGATTCGTATGTGGAATAGTTCAGATCGACGAGCGTTCCTTGTTGGCGAGCCACGTTGTAATATCCGCTCGGGATCTCCTCCAGTTCGCGTGGGAAGACTTTGGGAGACAGCCCCGCCGCGCTTTCGGGCGTGTCCGGTCTTTCGATGACGGCGCTCGAACTGCTTTGATGACTGCTTGAAGAGGAACTTATCGCGCCGCTTGAGCTGCTTGAAGACCCGCTCCCCGCAGCGCTTAAAGAATTATTCCCCGCGCTGCTTGAATTCGCACTGCTCGAAGAACCGCTCCACATACCGTTCGAATTCACACCGCCGGAAGCCCCGCTCTCCTCATCGCCGGAATTCGCGTCGCTTGAAGAATTGCCCGCAGAGCTTTCCGCGCTTGAACTGCCCGCGGAAGAACCGACCGTATTGCCCGAGCTCGCGGCTATATCGCTTGACGAAGAGCTTCCCGCAGAGGAATTGCTTTCGGTGACGCTTTCTTTCGATCCCGCGCAGCCGCAGAGCGACGCGGCTATAAGAAGTGTCAATACTTTTTTCAGAGCGTTTTTCATAACATTCCTCCAATAAACTTTTTTATTATTATAAAGCCGTTTTAGCGTTTTGGGAATTGCAAAAAAGTTGTAAGGTCTGCACCTTGAGGTAAAAGCTCTTGACATTTTGTGGAAAAAAGTGTTATAATATTCCTGAAAGGAGCGGTCACAATGTATGATCCGAAACTTGATACCTTTTTGAGAGTGGCTCGCGCCGGCAGCTTCAACAAAGCCGCCGAGGAAATGTACATTACCCCCACGGCGGTGATAAAACAGATAAATCTGCTTGAAAGCACCCTGGACGTGAATCTTTTCGACCGCACACACAGGGGGCTTATGCTCACCGAGGCGGGGCAGTCGCTTTGCAAAGACGCGGAGTACATCATCAAATATTGCGAGGAATCGATACTTCGCGCCAAAAACGCCATGCAGTCCGACAGCAATGTGATAAGGATCAGCACGTCTCCTATGACCCCCGCGCAGCTGCTGACGCGGCTTTGGTCAAAAATTCAGGTCTACAGTCCGGACTTGAAATTCGAGCTGATACCGTTTGAGAACACTCCCGAAAACGCCCGCGAGATCCTCGGAAACCTCGGTAATAACATCGACGTTATCTCGGGCACTTATCTTCAACTCCCCGATTTTTTGAAATGAGGGATGGGCTGTAAAGTGTTTAAATAAGCCGTTTCACGTGATTTGTTCGTTTTTCTCCAAAAAAATTTAAAAAACCCCTTGACAAATCCAAAAGGACGTGTTATAATATATAAGTCGCCGATATTCGGCGGGAGCAAATGCTGGTGTAGCTCAGTTGGTAGAGCAGCTGATTTGTAATCAGCAGG
>CAYPWI010000132.1:0-6350 GCA_964414395.1 uncultured Ruminococcus sp. | reverse complement strand
CCGAGCGCGGGCGGGAGATCGCCGAGCGCGTTTACGAGCGGCATCTGCTGTTCACCGAGTGGCTCACGTCTATCGGCGTTCCCGAGGACATAGCCGCCGAGGACGCTTGCCGCATCGAGCATGATATAAGTGTCGAGAGCTTTGAGGCTATCAAAAAATTTCTCAAAAAACACGGAAAATAATGCCGCATTTTTAAATGGTGTCCGGTATTATATACAGAAGTATATACTTCAAAATCAAATAACGGAGGGAAAACATCATGAAAAAAATAAGAACAACGATCGCGGCAATATTAGCGGCGTGCGCGCTGATGAATCTTACCGGCTGCTCCGAAAAACAGCAGTCAAGCGGCGCGGGCGATAAGGTTTCCGAAAATTCCGACAGCGGAGCTCCAAATTCGGATAACTCTTCGGATACGGGGACATCTTCGGGCGGCGTGACGATCAAGAAGAATTACGATCCCATTTCTTTGTCTGACAATAACACATTGAATTCAATTCGCTTGTATGACGCTATGGTCAAGAACAGTGAACAGAGCAACACCATGTTCAGCCCGCTGTCGCTCAATATGGCTTTAGGTCTTCTTAAAGCGGGCGCGAACGGCGAGACAAAGGCGGTGTTGGATTCCTATCTGCAAACGGAGAACTTCTCCGACTTCGCCGAGGCTTATATGAAGCTAGCCAAGGACAGGTATACTTACAAGAGCGAGTATGACGATACCAACAACGCTCTGGAGCTTGCAAATTCGCTCTGGGCGAGACATTCTCTTTCGCTCAAGACCGAGTACAAGCAGCTTATGTCGGATAAGTTCGACGCGTAGATACAGAGCGTGGATTTTGATGACAAGGAAAAGACGCTCGGCAAAATAAACGGTTGGGTGAACGATAAAACTCACGAGATGATACCGTCAGTGCTGACCGATATCCCGGAGAATACGGCGGCGGTGCTTATAAACACGCTTTACTTCGAGTCGTCGTGGCGTGAAAAATGGTTCTTCAACGAGGATTATAAGCAGACCTTCACGCTTCTTGACGGAACGAAGAAGGAGATCCCGCTTATGGAGAACGGCACGAACGATTACTTTGAAAACGACAAGGCGACCGCGTTCGGGTGCTATTATATGAACGGCATCAAGTTCATCGGGATACTTCCGAAGGAGAGCGGAGACTTCACGTTTGAGGGGCTTGATATCCCGTCGCTTTTAAAGAACGAGACGTGGGATTATGACGTAACGGCGGTCATGCCGAAGTTTACATTCGATACGGAGTTCGACCTTAAAGACGCGCTTTCGGCGGCGGGGCTTCAAAACATCTTCACCGAGGGCGCGGCGGACTTCTCGGGAATGACCTCCGAGACCGATCTGTTCATCTCCGAAATTTTCCAGAAGACGCGCATAGAGCTTGACGAGAACGGCACACGAGCGGCTGCCGCTACCGTCGCGATAGCAAACGACACGGCGCTTCCTATAGAGCGCGAAAAGAAGGACGTGCGCCTTGACAGACCGTTCGCGTTTCTGATCTACGACGAGGATCGGGAGCAGATCCTGTTTATGGGCAAAGTGACCGACATTGACAATTAACGATCCACTAAATTCTTGATTTAATCGCAGCACAGGAGGAAAACATCATGAAAAAATTCGGAAAAACTATCGCAGCAATTCTGGCGGCGTGCACGATCTTTAATCTTACGGGCTGTTCACCGAGATCCAAAAGCTATAACAAGGGCAGAGTGGACGATCTTGTGATAGGCGCGGCAGACGGCGGCGTGACCATTGAAAAGAGCATTGAACCCATAGAGCTTGCGGACAACAATACCCTGAATTCTATCCGTTTGTTCGACGCTATCAGCGCCGATAAAGAGAACGCGATGTTCAGCCCGCTGTCACTCAATATGGCTTTAGGTCTTCTTGAAGCGGGCGCGGAGGGCGAGACAAAGGCGGCGCTCGAGTCCTATCTTCAAACGGAGAACTTCTCCGACTTCGCTGAGGCGTATATGAAGCTCGCCCGAGAGGAGTATACATTCAAGAACGAATTCAGAAATCAGAATAACGTTCTCGAGATCGCCAATTCCTTTTGGGCGGATCACGCTCTGCCGTTGAAAACCGACTACAAGCAGCGTATGTCCGAGAAGTTTGACGCGGAGATACAGAGCGTGGACTTCTCCGATAAGGAAAAAACGCTTAACAAAATAAACGGCTGGGTGAACGACAAGACCCACAATATGATCCCGTCTGTATTGGGGGATTACGATGACGCGACGGCGGCTATTCTGGTAAATACGGTATATTTCGAGTCGGCATGGCTCGACGAGTGGACGGTCGACGAAAAGGATAAAGAGCATTTCACGCTGTTCGACGGCACGATAAAGGATATCCCGCTGATGTATAACGACGGTCACAGCTACTTCGAGAACGATAAAGCGGCGGCGTTCAGCTGCAATTATATGAACGGCTTGCACTTCATCGGGATCCTTCCCAAGGAGACCGGAGAGTTCACGCTTGAGGGGCTGGATATCCCGTCGCTGCTGGAGAGCGAGACATACGATTATGATGTTTCGGCGGTGATGCCGCGCTTCACGTTTGATACGGCGTTCGCGCTCAAGGACGCGCTCTCGGCGGCGGGGCTTTCCGACATCTTTGACGAGAACTGCGCCGATTTCTCGGGGATCTCCGAAGATGAGCTTTTCGTTACGGAAATCCTCCAGAAGACGCGCATAGAGCTTGACGAATACCGCACCAAAGCCTCGGCGGCAACAGTCGGTATAATGAACGGCACGGCTGAGCCGATGCAAAGAGAGCACAAGACTGTGCGTCTTGACAGACCGTTCGCGTTTTTGATCTACGACAGCGAGCAGGATCAGATCCTGTTTATGGGCAAAGTAACAAATATTGACAGCTGACGATCGGCAAATTTTAAAATTTAAATCTCAGCACAGGAGGAAAAACATCATGAAAAAATTCAAAGCATCATTGGCAGCATTATTGGCGGTCTGCTCGCTGTTAGGGCTTGCGGGCTGTTCCGAAAAGAACGAGCAGAGCCCGAATGACGGCGGGGCTTCTCAAAGCACAAGCTCCGAGATCCCGAGCTCATCTTCTTCAAACGAGAGCGCGAATTCCGATCAGAACGGTTCTCAAAGCTCCGTTTCCGAGAACGATAACAGTTCACGGGAGACAGGTTCAAGCGGCGAAGTTCCCGAGAGCGGCAGTCAAACTCCCGAACAAAAACCCGACGGCGGCAATGAAGATAAAACGCAGGATCTTTCAAACAAGCTCACGAACAGCAACACCGAAAACTCTATTCGTGTGTTCGATAAGATAAGCGCGGATAAGGAAAACTCGATGCTCAGCCCGCTGTCGCTGAATATGGCTTTGGGTCTTCTTGAAGCCAGGGCAAAGGGAAATACCAAGGCTCAGTTCGATTCTTATCTTCAAACCAATGACTACGCGGACTTCGCGGAGAGCTACATCAAACGCGTGAGCGACGTCCTTACAAAAGAGGAGCGCAAAGGCGAATATTCGAACTATCCAAGAAGCACGGTGGAGATCGCCAATTCGTTCTGGGCAAATTCCGGTCTGCCTTTGAAGGACGCTTATAAAAAGACCGTCGCGGAGAAGTTCGGCGCGGAGATACAGAATGTCGATTTCGGCAATTCGGAGGAGACGCTGAAAAAAATAAACGGCTGGGTGAACGAGAAGACCCACGAGATGATCCCGTCTATTCTCAACAGCTGCGACGATAGTATGGAAGCGGTGCTTATCAACACCGTGTACTTTGAATCTCCTTGGAATCATATGGAATGGATCGTCGATGAGGGCGACGAAGGCTTCACGCTTTTGGACGGCACTGTAAAACAGGTTCGGCTGATGCGGAGCTATGGCGATTATTACTACGAGAACGGCAGCGCTACGGCGTTCAGCCGCAGTTATGACAACGGTCTGGAGTTCGTAGGGATCCTTCCCAAGAAGAGCGGCGACTTCACGCTTGAGAGTCTCGATATTCCCACGCTGCTGGAGAGCTGCACCGACAGATATTATGTAACGGCGAAAATGCCGAGACTGGATTTCGAGTCGGAGTTCAGCCTTAATGACGCTCTTATGGAAGCGGGTCTTACGGATATGTTCGGCGGCGCGGACTTTTCGGATATCTCTTCTTCGCCGCTGATGGTCTCGGACGTTATCCAGAAGACCAAGCTCGAGCTTGACGAGAACGGCACAAAGGCAGCGGCGGTCACTGCCGAAATAATGACGGGCGGCGGTCCGAGTTATGACGGAAAACGGGAGGTGTTCCTTGACAGACCGTTCGCGTTTTTGATCTACGATAGCGAGCAGGATCAGATCCTGTTTATGGGCAAGGTCACGAATGTTGACAAATGATAAATAAGCGAATGGTTACAAAATAATTACAAATGGTTACAGTTTTGTAACTATCGTTGACTTTTCCCCCCGTACGTGATAAAATAAAATCGGAACAACAAAGTTTCCGTTCAAGCAATTCCAAAATTATTAACAAAATCACAGCACGGGAGGAAAACATCATGAAAAAATTCAAGGCATCATTGGCGGCGTTGTTGGCGGTCTGCTCGCTGTTGGGGCTTGCGGGCTGTTCCGAAAAGAACGAGCAGAGGCCGAACGACAGCGGGGCTTCTCAAAGCTCAAGTTCCGTTACAGAAAGCTCCGATACATCAAGCGGCAGCTCGGAGAGCACGAGCGAGAGCGAACCCGAACAGGAATGGAAAGAACCCGAAAAGATAGTTCAGAACAATATGGAGAATTCCATAAAGGTTTTTGACGCGTCGATCGGCGACCGGAAAAACGCGATGTTCAGCCCGTTGTCGCTGAATATGGCTTTAGGACTAGTCCAGGCGGGCGCTAAGGGCGAGACAAAAAAGCAGATAGATTCTTATCTCAATACCGAGGACTACGCCGACTTCGCGGGGAAGTATCTCGAATATGTGGAACAACACCTCACGAATGAGGGAGGAGAAAACGAGTGGGGAGGAAAGATCTCCGCCAATCGTCTCGAGATTGCAAATTCCTTCTGGGCGGGCAAGGATCTTCCGTTAAAGGACGATTACAAAAAGGCGCTCTCGGAAAAGCTCGGCGCTCAGATCGAAAACGTGGATTTCGGAAATTCCGAGGAAACGCTGAATAAAATAAACGGCTGGGTGAATGAGAAAACTCACGAGATGATCCCGTCTATCCTTGACAGCTGCGATGAGAGCATGAAAGCGGCGCTTATCAACACCGTGTATTTTGAAGCCAATTGGTCAGGGAATCCGTGGAGTATCGACGAAAACGATCCGGAGGACTTCACTGATCTTGACGGCTCGGTAACAAAGCTCCCGCTTATGAAGACGGGCGGCAGCTTTTATTTTGAGAACGCGAACGCGACCGCTTTCTCCCGCTATTACAGGAACGGCATGGAGTTTATCGGCATCCTTCCCAAGGAAAACGGCGACTTCACGCTTGAGAGCCTGGATATCCCAACGCTGCTTGAAAGCAGATTTAAAAGCGATGACAAATACCTTTATATTATCCATGCCGCGATGCCGAGGCTGAATTTCGAGTCGCAGTTCAGTCTCAATGCCGCGCTTGAGGCGGCGGGCATCGGCGAACTCTTTGACGCGGACAAGGCGGATCTTTCAGGCGCTTCAAATTCTCCGCTGATGATAACGAGCGTTATGCAGAAGACTAAGCTGGAGCTTGACGAATATGGCACAAAAGCGGCGGCTGTCACGGCAGGCGACATGGGCGGAGGCGGCGATGTCGAGATAGTGGAAAAGGACGTTACTCTCAACAGACCGTTCGCGTTTCTGATATACGACAGTTTTCAAGATCAGATCGTGTTTATGGGCAAGGTCACGACAGTTGACGATTGACAGTGTAAAGTCATTACAGAATAAGGAGAAATGTCATGAAAAAAATAAAAACAGCCGTCGCGGCAATTCTTGCGGTCTGCTCGCTGGTGGGGCTTTCCGGTTGTTCCGAAAGGAATGAGCAGAGCCCGAATGACGGCGGAGCTTCTCAAAGCTCAAGTTCCGTGACCGAAAGTTCTCAAAGCACCGAAAGTTCTCAGAGTTCTTCGCTCTCTCAAAGCTCCCAAAGCTCGGCTTCCACGCCGGAAAGTTCCGTTACGAGCAGCGCCGATACTTCGAGGGAAAGTTCGGAGAGCACAGGTGAAAGTCAACCCGACCTCGGACAGGAATGGAAAGAGCCCGAAAAGTTTTCCCGCAATAATCTGGAGAATTCGATCAAGGTATTTGACGCGGCGATCGGCGATCAGAAAAACGCGATGTTCAGTCCGTTGTCGCTGAATATGGCGCTGGGGCTGGTTCAGGCGGGCGCGAAGGGC
>CAYPWI010000131.1:0-6373 GCA_964414395.1 uncultured Ruminococcus sp. | reverse complement strand
CGACAGGAGGCGGACCGCTTGATGATCTATGAAGCGAGTATTCATAACTATGTCAGAGGCAAATATTGATTTTAATATTTTGAAAGGGTGGTTTTTATGAAAAAGCTTATTTCCGGTTTGGCGGCTGTTGTGATGGCAATGGCGGTTTGCGTTCAGACAGCGAGTGCGGCGATGATCGGCGATACGTCATCTTCAAAGGTGGATTATCTCTCTGTGATGAATGTTCCTCTTCGCGAACATCTGGCGCAAGCTGCCGATGATGATTTGATTCAGGTCACAATTGAACTTAAGGACAATATTGACTTGGAGAATGTGGAGCTGAAAGCTATTTCACGCGCCAGGATCTCGGCGGCGGAAAAGGCTTCGCTTGAGAAGTCACAAATGCTTTCTTTGACCGATGCCGAGAACGAGGCTGTCCAGCTCGCCGCTTTAAAGGTTCGCGATAAGATCTCGGAGGAACGATATGCTCTTCTGGAAGAACACTACAATGCCAAGAACGAAGCGTTCATTTCGTCAACTTGTCTTAAGAACGCTAAAATAGGAAGCGTGGGAATATTTACTCCGTTTATTCGCGATACCGTGCTCACAAAAAATGAGATCTTAGAGATCGCCAAAAATCCGGAGGTTTGCAGAATTGATCTTGTTCAAGACGATTACTATGACTACCCCGAATACTATGATGACGACGATGATGATTACTAAGATTTTCAAAATGTTAATGATACATATAGGATAGTCGGCGGAGATGCTTTCATTAACGCCGGATATACCGGCAGCGGTATCCGTGTGGGCGTGGTTGAGAAGTATCATCCTATAACAAGTGTGATGGGAAATGACAAAAATAATATTGTAAAGGTTAATGCTTCGGAGACAGAACATTCCCACACGACTATGGTATGCGGCATTATCAAAAAGTTCGCTCCTTCCTGCAGTATATACACTTACGCTCTTGGAGGAACGCAAGATGAGGAAGTCGCGTTAGAAGTGATTCATTATATGATCCAAAACCAAAAAGTTCATGTTATCAATCTATCTTATGGAAAAGTAGGTGTTGGAACTTATAATGCACTCGCACGCGAGCTAGATTACACCATACGCAACACAAATGTGCCTATCGTGGTATCAGCGGGCAATAGTACTACAAATGTAACAGAAGTGGAAATTGTTAATCAGAATTTGACCTCATATGGATTAGCGGCTAACGCTATTACAGTCGGTGCGGTCATGTCTAACGGAACAGATCCCGATGCACCCGGTGCTTATGAGTTATGGTATCGCAGCAGCTACCAAGAGACTTCTCCGATAAGCAAGCCCGATGTCTGCGCGCCCGGAAAAGTAAAAATTTATTCTTATCAAGATGTTGGAACAAGCTTCGCTGCCCCTCATGTGACCGGCTCCGTTGTTCAGATGATGGCGAGAAACTCCGCTTTTGCCGGTCAGCCCCAAAAGCTTAAGGCGGCTTTGCTTGCAAGTGCGACGCGCAAAAGTTGTTCCTTTCCGGGTAATATCAAAAATACGCTCATGTCAGACTTTGAGGGCGCCGGTGTATTTGACGCCGAGTTTTGTTACCGCTTGTCAAAGGCGGGCAGAGCGACACACTTTGACGTAACGTCAACAGCTGCCACAAAATCACAACCGCTTACCCATAATGTATATTGCGATTATACAACCAAGCCTTTTCGTATCGCTTGTACATGGGAGAGCGCGGCAATGGATACAGGGGCAATACTTAACATTTCAGATTACGATATGAAGGTGTACAAAAACGGGGTGGAAGTAGCGTCTTCTACAGCATTTTCCAACTCAACCGCGTCGAAAGGCACAAATTGTGAGATAGTTGAGATCCCGATAGATAAATTGCAGCAGTACGGCGGGGGATATTACGAGGTTAGCATATATCGAAGCGGTGACTTTTATGGTGACGGGACCGTAAGGATAGGCTTGGCATGGGAACAGGATTAAGCTCAACATCTGCCGAGCGGTTTTACGCCGTTTGATATGATCTGCATCTACATAGGTAAAAAGATCCGCGGTGCGCAAAACACCGCGGATTTTTTACGATATATCTCCGTTTTCGCTTTGCAGCGCCAATTCCGCCAGATACCTCTCCGAGGTCGCCTGCGGCTCGAAGATGATAAGCTGTTTGGTGAGCCAGTCCGTTGTTAATTCAAGATAAACAAGGTCTTGATCGGGGTCAATAAATATCCCGCCGCTTGCGTCAAATACCGAGACCATCTCGCGGTCTTTTTCGGGCGTTTTTTTATCGATGTGCCTGATCTTGCCGTAGTAGGCGCTCCCCGCGGGCATCTCGTCGATGACCGCCACACCGAACCGCCATTCATATAGCGTACCGTTCACCATTATAGTCGGGTATATTTCATTCATTCCGGGAAGGACACCGTCTCCGCCGTTGAGACCCGGATCGGAGTCTTTTACAAGAGACACACCGCTTTCGGCGGGAATGTTCCTCACCCTGTAATAGTTCGCCGTAAACCCGACCGTTACGCATAAGCACGCCGCCAAAGCCGCCGCGCCTATAATATATCTTTTCTTGTGAACGTGAGGATAGACCCAATTCTCAGCCCCCGAAATAAGATCGTCGTCAAGATAATTGATTTTTTCCAGAAATTCCGTTCCGTTCATATAAGCCCCTCCTTTAACAGATACTCGTACAATACTTTTCGCGTTCTGAACAGCACCGATTTTACCTTACCCTCGCTTATTGAGTAGCGCCTTGAGATATCGGATATCGTGTCCATATACCAATATCGTCGCAAAAAGATGTTTCTCTTTTCATCGCTGAGACCGCGAAGAAATTCGCTTACGGACCTATTCAGCTGCTCCGCGTCGAACTGCGCTTCCACATCGTTAAGGCAGAGGATACTGTTCTCCAGTTCCCGAGACAGTTCTATGACAGCGGCGCTGCGCTTTTGCCGCGTCTCTCTTTTCACGCAGTTTATGGCGGTGCAGCGGGCGATCTTCGAGAGAAACGAAAAGAGATAGGTTCTCGGCTCGTGCGGCGGGATGGATTCCCACGCCTTAAGATAGGTGTCGTTTTCACATTCCTCAGCGTCGGTCATATCACCGCAGATATTGTATGCCAAGGCTCGCAGCTTTTTCCCGTACTTCTCGGACGTTTTGCTTATTGCCGTAACATTCCTTTTTAAAAACAGATCGACTATATTTTCGTCTTCCAACGCTCCATCTCCTTCCGTGAATTTTTCCTTCTATAAATATAATCAACATTTTTTGACAGAGGTTTCATTTTTTCGGAAGAAAAATCCGCGGTGCGTGTACCAATTTCCAATGGAAATTGGTACGGTACACCGCGGATTTTTTATCATATATCAGTATTCATCATCGGAGAGCAGCTCGTAAAGCTCTTCTAGACGCGTTTGATCGTAGGTTTCGGTCTTGTACTTCACTTCAATGTTCATACAGCCGCCGAACGCGTCCGTCCCCAGCTTGACTACGCTGTCGGGAAGGGTGAGCTTTCTGAGATTCTTGCAGTTTACAAACGCCTCGTTGCCGATCTCCACTACGGTCTCGGGGATCTCGATGTTCTCAAGGTTGGTGCAGCCGCTGAACGTAAGCGGAAGTATTGCGGTCACGCCGTTTCCCAGCGTTACGGTCTCGAGGTTCTTGCAGCTCATAAACGCTTCCTCGCCGATCTCCGTCACGCTGTCGGGAAGCGTGATGCTCTCGAGGTTCTTGCAGCTTCTGAAAGCGCCCGTTCCGATAGCGGAAACGCCCTCGGGGATATCTAAGCTCTCAAGGTGAGTACACAGACCGAACGCGGAATTGCCGATCTTGACCAGCCCCGCCCCGATGACGACGCTTTCGAGATTTTTGCAGCCCGCGAAAGCCTGCTCGCCGATCTCCTTCAATCCGTCCTCGATGACAAGGCTTATAAGCCTTGTGCAGTCCTTAAAGGCGCGGTCTCCTATCTTGCTGACCATTCCGGGAATAGTGACGCTCGTAAGCGCGGTGTTTTCGCCGAAAACGTCCTCTCCGATGGAAACGACCTTTTCCTCGTTGATCTCCGCGGGGATATGTACCTCTCCCCCCGTGCCGTTGTAGCGGATTATCGAAACGCCGAGATCCAGCGTCTCAAACTCCGGCAATGCGTTTTTTGAACCCAATGAAAAGAACTCCTTTCCCATTGCTTCTCCTTTCTTTAGCACTCAAAATCCGCAGCGTGACGGCGCTGCGGATCCCGAGAGCGGATTTAGTGCAATTATAAATAATATTATTTGTAGAGCTTCTGAGCCTTATAGCCCGTGTGAAGGACTTCGTGAGCCTTGTGGGAATTCGGCTCGCCGAAATATTCCTTGTAGAGCGCCTGAATGTCGGGGTTCTCGTGAGAACGGCGAAGCGGGTTCTTCGCGTCGATATCGTAGAGCACCTTTGCGCGCTCCGCTCTGATATCGGTGAAGTTTCTGACCGACGCGGGCTGGATTATCTGTCCGCCGCCGTTTACGCAGCCGCCCGGGCACGCCATGATCTCGATGAAGTCATAGCTCGCTTCTCCCGCCTTAACGCGCTTTAAGAGCGTCTTGGCGTTCGCGAGACCGCTGGCTATAGCTACGCGGACTTTCTTGCCCGCAACGTCGTATTCGGCTTCCTTGATGCCCTCTACGCCGCGCACTTCCTTGAACTCAACGGGAGAATCGGTGTTCTCGCCCGTGAGCTTCCACACAGCGGTACGCAGAGCCGCTTCCATAACGCCGCCCGTCGCGCCGAAGATAACGGCAGCGCCCGTGCCCGTGCCGAGCGGGGAATCGCACTTCTCGTCGGGCAGGTCGTTGAACATGATGCCCGCCTGTTTTATCATTCTCGCAAGCTCGCGGGTGGTTATCGTGATATCCACGTCGGGAACGCCCGCCGCCGCCTGCTCATCGCGGTTGATCTCGTACTTCTTCGCGGTGCAGGGCATAACGGATACGCTTACGATGTCCTTGGGATCGCGTCCGAGCTTCTCCGCGTAATATGTCTTGACTACCGCGCCGAACATCTGCTGCGGCGACTTGCAGGTCGACAGATTGGGGATAAACTCGGGGAAGTAGTTCTCGCAGTAGCGGATCCATCCGGGCGAGCAGGAGGTGATCATCGGCAGTGTGCCGCCGTTCTGAACACGGTTTAGGAACTCGTGAGCCTCTTCCATAATAGTGAGATCGGCAGAGAAGTTGGTGTCGAACACCTTGTCGAAGCCCAATCTTCTGAGTGCCGCGATCATCTTGCCCTCAACGTTGGTACCGATAGGCAGACCGAACGCCTCGCCGAGCGACGCGCGTACCGCGGGAGCCGCCTGAACTACGACTATCTTGTCGGGATCGGCGATCGCCTCGCGGACCTTGTCTGTGTCGTCCTTCTCGCGCAGAGCGCCGGTAGGGCAAGCGGTGATGCACTGTCCGCAGGATACGCAAGCGGTGTCGGCGAGGTTCATATCGAACGGGGAAGCGATCTGTGTCGCGAAGCCGCGCTCGTTAGCGCCGATAACGCCGATGCCTTGAGTTACCGCGCAGGCTGCCACGCAGCGGCGGCAGAGAATGCACTTGGAGTTGTCGCGAACCATATGTGCCGCGGAATCGTCGATATCGACAGCAGGATTTTCGCCCTCAAAGTAGCTCTCCTCAACGCCGTACTCGTTGCACAGTTCCTGAAGCTCGCACGAGCCACTTCTTACGCAGGAGAGGCACTCCTTCTTGTGGTTTGAGAGGATAAGTTCGAGCGTCGTCTTGCGGCTCTCGATGACTTTAGGCGTGTTGGTGAAGATCTCCATACCCTCGTTTACGGGGTAAACGCAGGCGGCGACCATGCTTCTCGCGCCCTTGACTTCAACAACGCAGATACGGCACGCGCCGATGGCGTTGATGTCCTTTAAGTAGCACAGCGTAGGGATCTTTATCCCGGCGGAACGGCAGGCTTCAAGAATGGTGCTGCCCTCCGCAACGGAATAGTCCGCGCCGTTGATTTTTATATTAACCATGAGATGATCTCCTTAATTTTAAAAATTCACAGTATTTACGATCGTCAAGCGGCATCAGCCCTTGTGGATCGCGTCGAACTTACACGTTGCGATACAAGCGCCGCACTTGATGCACTTGCTCTGATCGATGGTGAACGGACTTCTGATCTCGCCTGTGATAGCGCCGACAGGGCACTTTCTCGAGCAAGCCGAGCAGCCCTTGCACTTGGTCGGGTCGATCTTGATCTGAACGAGTTTCTTGCAGACGCCCGCGGGACATCTCTTGTCCTTTACGTGCGCGATATATTCGTCCTTGAAGTAGCGCAGCGTCGAGAGTACGGGGTTCGGAGCGGTCTGACCCAAGCCGCACAGCGCGTTGTCCTTGATGTAGTAGCAGAGCTTTTC
>CAYPWI010000130.1:0-6466 GCA_964414395.1 uncultured Ruminococcus sp. | reverse complement strand
TCGATGTAATACGCTTTGGCAGAGCGTGCCGTTTGCGGAAAAGTGTGTTCAATGTATCAAATAAAAGCGAGACAGTCAGATAAACGCGCGGACGACTTACGCCACCTATATTTCAGATTAGGCAGTCGGTGATACATTGGTCATAGCTGTGAGAGATTTCATAATCGCTTAGAGCTACGAAAAACGCGGTGGGTGGGGGGAGGGAGATGGGCGGGTTATGCGCTGGCGCGCATAACGCTAGGGGGCGTGGGGGAAAACCCGTAGGGAGGGGGGAGGGCTCCGCGTTTTTGCCGGATTTTATTGCCCGACAGCGTTATGCGCGCCAGCGCATAACCCGACCTCCCGAAGGGTTGTCCCCCGCGCCGCGCGGCATTACCCTGCCAAGGGTTAATAACGAACCGACGGCTCGGCATCCAAAAAAAGGCAAAGGAGCCACGTCCGCGCTCGGCGGACAAAACGCCCCTTCCGCCGTCGGCAGACAAAAAAGGGGCTGTTTTTTCACAGCCCCAAGGTTTTATTTAGGAGAAATTATCATCAGCAATATCGAGAAATAGTGGAACACGCTGCCCGCTACCGTGAAGATGTGCCAGATCGAGTGAAAATACTTCTTAGACTTCATCGCGTAGAACACTATCCCCACCGTGTAGCACAGCCCGCCTATCAGCAGGAACCACAGCGACAGCGGCGTGCAGCTCTCTATCATGGGCTTTATCGCGAATATCACTACCCAGCCCATTGCCACATAGCAAATGACCGACGGCTTGCGGAACTTCTCGAGATCTATGGAATTCATAACTATACCCAGCACCGCCGCGCCCCATACTATCCCGAACAGCGTCCACCCCAGCGCTCCGCGAAGCGGGATAAGCGTTATGGGCGTATATGTCCCGGCTATCAGAAAGAAGATAGTATCGTGATCCATTACACGGAAGAACGTCTTCGCCTTCCTGTTCGTCAACGCGTGATACAGCGTCGACATAGTGTACAGCAATATCAGCGAGAAGCCGTATATCGCCGAGCTCACCACGCCCCACGCGTCGGAATAGAACGCCGCGAACACTATAAGCACCGCCGTGCCCGCGATCGCCAGCAGTCCGCCCACGCCGTGCGTTACAGAATTGAATATCTCCTCGCCCAGCGAGTACCGCTTTGTTATGTCTATGGCGGGCTTTACCGCCTGACTTGCACTTTTCAAAATATCACCCTATTTAAAAAGCAATTACCGAAGCGAAAAATCCGCTCCGCGAAGTTTTCCGACCGGTCGGCGCAGCGTGTCGACCGATTTCGCGAATTGCATCGTTCTCTAAGATTTTGTTCTTATTTTAGAAAACACCATTCACGCGATGCGCACGGAATAACTCGTTCGCGGAGTTTTGGAATTTCTCCGCTCTTATTCCTCGCCGCTCTTGTTATTTTCGGCGTTCGCGCCTGTACCGTCAACCGAAGCGCCTTCTTTTTCCTTTTCCTTCTCCGCCTTTTTGAGATTGGCGGAACGTATATCCTGCACATGCTTGTGCATCAGTCGGCGGCGCAGCTCGTACATCTTGTGTCCGAGGTTGGCGAGCTTGGTCATAACGGGGCGCAGGGTGTAGTAATACTCTCCCGCGAACGTCACCACCTCGCCGTTGAATCCCTTCTTGAACTTGTATACGCCGTATGCCGAATTGCTCTCGTCGTCATAATACGGAATACCGCCGAAATCATAAGTATCACAGCCCGCTTCCAGCGCCCAGTTCATCATAGTCCACTGCATAAGGTAATTGGGATACAAATTGCGGTGATGATTGGCGCTCGCGCCGTATACGTAGACGGTCTTTCCCGCGTAGCGCGTCGTGACCGCGCCCGAGAGTGGTATTTCCTTTCCGTCTTCCTCAACGTAGCACATAAACAATCTGCACTCGTCCTCGCCGAACGCGCTTATAAATCTGTTGAAATACTCCTTGCTCCTCACGGTGAAGCCGTCGCGAACGCCCGTGTCCACCGCTATGGGATAGAAGTCGTCCAGCGCCTCGGTGCCGCAGAGCTTGCAATATACGCCCTTCTTCGGAGCCTTGCGGACGCGGTTGCGCCAGTCGGGCTTAAAGGTCGCCATAAGCTCATCGGGGGTCATGCCCTTGATACCCCGTATCATATAATTCTCGCGCACCTGCACCGTCGTGAACGGCGCGCAGTGCTCGGTATGAGTAAATCCGCGCGACTTCAAAAACTCGGAGCGCTTCTCGTCGCCCTCCTCGAAGAACGGGTCACACATAAACTGATAGGACTTGTATTTCTTGCCAAGCTGCTTTATCCCCGCGAACAGATCTTCAAAGGTCTCCGCGTCGTCATAGTCGAACACGGGACCCCTTGGCGCGTACAGAAACGACGTGCCCATACCGCGTATTTCCTTGATCAGCAGCAGGCAGGTTCCGCGTATCTTCCCGTCGCTCCCGCGCGAGATGACCGCGTCCCAGCCCCAGTTGGTCTTAAGCTTAGGCCACTTCAAGGACTGGAGATAGCTGCCGTTTTTATGGTTCTTCACAAAGCTTTCGTATTCCTCAAGAAGTCCGCTGTCGGACTTGTTTATGATCTCCAAAATCATTTCCTCCCGATCTTTATATTCCTCTCGGCAATGGTATAAGTTTCTGCCGAATTCCCCATATACATATTTATTGTATCATAATAAGAAATACAAAGCGGCAACAAATTCTTGCAAAAACCTTGTGTTTTTCTTGCGGAATTCTTTCAATTCCTCTTAAAGTTGAAAATCCGACCTTATCCGCCGAAATCTCCCCTGCCGAGCACGCCCTGAGCGTCCGCGCCGCCGCCCGCTATGCCGTCGGACGCGGTGACCTCGGAGAGCAGATCGCCGTTCGCGTAGATGCCGTATCGGCAGCCCTTTCGGAAGCTCTCACAGGTGAATATCAGCGATTGGCATCTCTTAGGCGTGGTCACGCCCAGAATAACCTCGCCACCGCATTGGCGTACCTCTATGGCGCTGTTTTCGGCTACGTCCGCGTAGATGGACAGGCAGGGCTGGGAGAGCGTTCCCGGAGCCTGAGCCATTCCCCGCGAGCCGAGCGCTATTATAGTACCGCCGCTTACCGCGTAGGACTTCTCAAAATCCAAAGCCCCATTGAATGGATCGGTAGGTCCGAACACCGTCAGCACGCCGCCGCTCTGCGCGATGGTGCCGTTGCTGTCAATGCCGTCGCCGCCCGCGTTCACGGTGATGTCGCCGCCCGTTATGCTGATATAATAATCGTTCTCCGCGCTGTTGAAGCCCAAGCTTGAGCCGTTGTCTCCGCCCGCGGCGTTCATACCGTCGTCAGCCGCCGAGATGTTTATCGTGCCGCCGTTTATCTCGATATTCTCGCCCTCAAAGCCCTCATAGCTCTTGATTATATCGATGCTGCCGCTGTTTACGATAAGCAGTCCGCCCGCGTGAACGCCGTCGTCGCAGGAGGACAATCTCAGCGTGCCGCCGTTCAGGGTAACGCCGCCGTCCGAATGAATACTGTCGTCCGCCGACTTGATATTCAGAACGCCGTCCTCGATGACGAGCGCATGACCCGCTTTCATACCTTTTCTGCTCAAGTTCTCGGCGGAATTATCCATATTATTTTCTTCACGGCGGAGGCCGCGATCAAACGGTCTGCCGCCGAAGCTCGCTTTTATCTCCGCGTCGGCTTCCTCGCCGCCCGCGGCTATATCAAACGCGCCGCCCTTGACGTTCAGCGCGGTCTGCGCCCCGACTCCGTCCTGTTCCGATTTTATATCGAATTCGCCGCCGTTTATGGTGACGTATCCCAGCGCCGTATCCTCGGCATTGGTGGATTTTATGCCGTCCGCGCCCGCGTCTACCGTGAATTTTCCATTCTGTATGACCACGCAGTCTCTGCCGACTATGCCGTCCTCCTTGGCGGTCACGGAAAGAGTTCCGCAGTCTATCGAGAGCTTATCCTTGCACTTTATCCCATCTCTGAAAAGACCGTTTACGGTAAGGCTGCCGCCGCCCGAGATCACGGTATCCGCTTTGGAATAGACAGCGCTGTCGGGCTCGGTGTCGTTCTTGGAGAAGGTGTAGTTTCCGCTGTCGGAGAGAATGTTCTCCGTCCCGTCTTGAAGGTACAGCGTCAGGCGGCTGCCGCTTCTGCACTCGATAACGCTCCCCGCGGAGCTTCTAAGCTCCAGACCGTTCAATACCAGCGTGACCTCGCCGTTGTTCGGGAGCGCCGCTATGATCTTTCCCGAGGAACATTTCCCAGAAACGTTGTAAACGCCCGGGCGCGTTATCCTGACTGTAGTTCCGTCGGCTGCCGCACCCGCCGTCGCTGCCGCCGCTTCCTCGGTGAAGGTGATATCGCAGTCGGAAGCGGTCGGCGCGGAGGTCTTCACCGCCGCGTCATAGCCCGCCGAGCTGTCCGCCGAGGAAGTATTTGAGAAAGCGTTGGCGGAGCTTTCGCCGCTGCCGCTTTCGACAGCGCCCGACGCGTCGTTAGAGCAGCCCGTAAAGCTGCCCGTTATCCCCAGCGCCACCGCGAAATAAGCCGCAAGCGTTTTAAAACTCATAGTCATATTATTACCCCTATCTAAACAGAAATTTCAAAAACGCGGTTCACTGTGTTTTGAAATTTCATCGCACTCCGATATGTTTTTGGTTTTAATAATACATTGCACACGCGCCGGTTTTTCACGATCCGCCAAAATGCGCCGCGCCAAAACTAACGACCAATAACTGTCCTCACATCTCCTCATGATTATCCGTGAGGATACTGCACGCTACCGTCAAGTTCCCGTTCCTCACGCGTATCTTGTCGAGGAACTCCTTCTCCTTAGCCGCGTCCTTGAGTATCACCTCATAGCGCAGCTCGTAGAGCGTTCCCATACTGACCGTCTTCGCCATAATGAGCCTGTGGCGGCTGGTGTATTCCGCGAAGATATCCTTAAAGCAGGTGGTGTAGTCCATATCCTCGGGAATGAGTATGCGGATAAGCTTCGCCGCCTTTACTATCCCGAACGCGGGCGTGAACCCCAGCAGCGCGAGGATAAGCCCCGCAGCCACTGTGATTATCACCGCGAAGCCTATGTAACCCATGCCCGTCGCCAGACCTATGCCCATGGCGAGGAACACGTAGCACAATTCCCTCGACGTTCCGGGCGCCGAACGGAACCTCACCAGATTGAACGCGCCCATGACCGCCAATCCCGCGCCCACCGAGCCGTTCACCATCATGATGACCGACTGCACCAATATCGGCAACACTACCAGCGTCACCATAAGGTTTTTGGAAGCACGCGGGTTGTTGAGCCTGTACAAGCCCGCCGCCGTAAATCCCAGTATCATCGAGGTGAGCGTACAGATAACGGCGCTCTGCGCCGTCAGACCCACCGTCTGATCTATGATGCTTGAAAACATATTTTATAACCTCTGTCTTTTTTATTTCTCTATATTTTATTTTTCTTTATATGATATCCCGCTGTCAGCGGAAAACCGCGCAATGTAATGTAAATATATCATTCGGTAATATCCGCAAAGCCGCTCTCCAGCTCGCTTTGATAGATAGTACCGTATTTGGAGAACGAGCCGTGATAGAGTTTGTTCTCCGAAAGGACTTTCACCAACCACATTGGCACCGCGCCCGCGGATTTTATCTCCATAACTGAAAACGGCGCTTTGTCCAGCCGCTCGCCGCAGTCTCCCTCGCGAAGGTCGAGCTTGTCTCTGCGGAAGCGGATATTCCCGTCGAACGTCACCCTGAACTCCACATCGTCGTTAGCGTAGAACGCTTCCCTGTCGCAGCAGATCACCACCCTCGGTATGAGCCCCAGCCTATTTATCATATAATCTATCTCTTGGAAGACCTGACCCCGCCTTTCGGGGAGAACGCCGCCGCTGATGTAGTCGAACAGCTCCTTATAGGTTCCCTCGTACCGTCGCTTATATGTTATCCCGCGGAACTTTTTCTTGATCTCGAGGAACGCCTGACTGTCGTCCTCGGCTTTCCGCCCGTAGACTCTCAGCCGCAGCTTTTCCTTGTAGACGGGCTTTCCGAGGGAATTTCTGATAAGATCGTCGTTGAGGTCGTCGAGATAGATGTTCATAACGGTATGCAGCCCGAACTCCTCTTCCGTCATAAACCGTCTCACCGCGGCAAGCACGGTATTATACCGCTCCTCATCGAGCAGGAACTTCATCTCGCGCCGCTTATAGGTGTTAGCATAAGCCATTTTTTCCCGTTCCCTTTCTGTTTATGTTTCCATTTTACAACCTATTTGTGACAGTTTTATGAAAGAATTTCAAATATTAGCTGTTTCTTTTTGGGGAGCCGACCGAGACATATAAAATGTGGCTGTAAAAACAGCGCGCTTTTTGTCCGTGAGCGCGGACGGCGCTCTTTTCTCTTTTTTTGACTGCCAAGCCGTCGGTTCGTTATTAACCCTTGGCAGGGTAATGCCGCGCGGTGTGGGGGACAACCCTTCGGGA
>CAYPWI010000129.1:0-6481 GCA_964414395.1 uncultured Ruminococcus sp. | reverse complement strand
CCGGCAAACAGAAGCTGGTTGACAGCGGCGGACGTGTTGACAGATTTAAGAAGCGCTATAATCTGGGCAAGTAACGCCTTTCGGCAGAAAAGTTCTCAAAAACGAAACTCACGCGTAATATTATTATGCGTGAGTTTTTGTCGTTGTTAAACGCGAAAAATGTAAAAGGGAGTAGGATTTGGAGTATAAGACTATTGCGGAGCGGTGCGAAGCGCGGTTTATCGAGAAAAAGTCCGAGTTTATAGGGTACTTGGCGCCCGCCGCGACAGAGGAAGAGGCGATCTCGTTTATAAACGAGATACGCGGTATGCACCGCAAGGCTACGCATAACTGCTACGCGTATATCCTGCGTGAGAACGGCATCGCGCGCCATTCCGACGACGGCGAGCCGGGCGGCACGGCGGGCGTTCCCATATATGAGGTGCTGCGCAAGGAAGAGCTTACGGATATCGTGTGCGTGGTGACAAGATATTTCGGCGGCGTGCTGCTGGGCGCGGGCGGACTTGTCAGAGCCTACACCCGCGGCGCTAAGGACGCGGTGGACAGCGCCGAAATTAAGGTCATGGCAATGGCTGACAGCTTGAAGATCTCGCTTGATTACTCGCTTTACGGGCGGCTGCCGCAGATCTTCGCGGAATTTGACACACGCACCGTCTCCGAGAAGTTCGGCGAGGGCGTGGAGATAACGCTGTGGGCGCGTGAGGAACATTCCCAAGCACTTCGAGATAAAATAGTTGATGTGTGTAACGGCAAGGTGAGGATAGAAGAGCTCGGACGGGATTGGTTCGATTTCGCGGAATGACAGCCGGATGCTTTGTAAGTAATCTACAATAACTTTTTGCGTTCTTTATAGAATTCGCTGATTTTTGATCCTTAAAAAGGTTTTTTCGCGTCGAAAATTGTATTCTATTATAGGGAGTTTTTTTGAGAGGAACGGTGACGCGGTATGCTGCCCAGAGAACGTATCATGGCGAATGAGCGCATTATTCTCAGCGAACACGCCTGTAAGTCCGAGGACAGCCGCGGACGTAAGATCTATGAGAAGCCGTGTGATTTTCGCACGGATTTTCAGCGCGACCGCGACAGGATAATCCACTGTAACTCGTTCAGGCGGCTGAAGCACAAGACGCAGGTGTTCCTCATTCCACATGGAGATCATTACAGAACACGTCTCACTCATACGCTCGAGGTCAGCCAGATCTCGAGGACCGTCGCCTGCGCGCTGGGTCTCAATGAGGATCTGTGCGAGGCGATAGCGTTGGGTCACGATCTGGGTCATACGCCGTTCGGGCACGACGGGGAACGCGTTCTCGCGGAGCTTATGCCCGGCGGGTTCGCGCATAATCTGCAAAGCAAGCGCGTGGTGGAGGTTCTCGAAAAGGAAGGAAAGGGCTTAAATTTAACCTTTGAGGTGATAGACGGGATAGTATCGCACCGCGGTTCTTCCGCTCCGCCCAAGACCTGTGAGGGGCAGGTGGTGAGGTTCTGCGACAAGATAGCCTACATAAATCACGATATAGAAGACGCGATACGCGGCGGCGTTATCGGTCAGGAGGATCTTCCGGAATTCCCGGTGAAGACCCTCGGGGAGACGAAGTCCAAGCGTATAACGAGCCTTGTGCGCTCGCTTGTGGAAAACAGCGGCGCCGAGATAAAGTTCGACTCTCTCACCGAAAAGGCGTTCGGGGAACTGAGGGCGTTTATGTTCGAGCGCGTCTACCGCGCCGCCCCGACGATAGCCGAAAAGGACAAGGCGGGGAATATTGTAAAGTATTTGTACGAATATTTCATCAAGAATAAGGATGAGATGCCAAAGCTTTATGTGGAGATCGCCGAGCGCGACGGCATAGAGACAGCCGTCGGAGACTACATCAGCGGTATGACCGATGAATACGCTATAGGATATTTTACAAAGCTGTGCATACCTATGGGGTGGAACAGATAATAATGGAAAATGTATAATTGATGATGTAGAATTTATGGGTGGCTGCGATGAACAAGAAATTTCCCGCTGTCGTGCAGACTGTTGCCGGTGAGAATTATACCGTATACGCGTATATGGCTGACGGCTCGATAAAGTTGTATGACGCAAAGCCGCTTATAAGCAAAGTCGGTGTTTTTGAGAAGCTGCGCGATAAAGATTTTTTTGCCGAACGGCTTACAGTTTTGAATAATACAGCAGAATGGGATATGTCGGGAAATTTCGATCCCGCCGAGTGTATCGATATAGACCCGTTTACGGTCGAGAATTCCGAGGACGTTACGGAACAGTTCAGAGAGATCTCATAGGGTGTAAGGACGTGTGAACAAAAAATATGAAACTTTCCGAAGATTTTATGCGCACCCTGCGCGAGAATAATGATATTATTTCCGTGGCGCAGGATTATGTGGAGCTCAAGCGCTCGGGAAGCTCATATATGTGCCGCTGTCCTTTCCATTCGGAGAAATCTCCGTCCTGCTCGTTCTCGCCCGATAAGCAGCTGTTTCATTGCTTCGGCTGCGGGGCGGCGGGGGATGTCGTGACATTCATCCGCAGAATAGAAAATCTTGATTTTATGGACGCTGTGCGTTTTCTGGCGCAGCGCGCGGGCATGACCATGCCGGAGGACGGAGGGAACGATGACGCCGCGGAGAAGCGCCGCCGTATGTACGAGATGGAACGCGAGGCGGGGCGGTTCTTCCATAAGAAGCTGTTCTCCCCGGAGGGCGAGGTCGGGCTGGATTATCTCAGAAGGCGCGGACTTTCCGATCATACGATCAAAAAATTCGGGCTGGGATACGCTGCCGACGATTATCACGCTCTTCATTATTACCTGAAAAGCTTGGGCTTTTCGGAGTTCGATATGGTTGAAGCGTCTCTGCTGGTGAATAATAACAATAAGATCTACGATAAGTTCAGAAACAGAGTTATGTTCCCGATATTCGATACGCGCGGGAATGTCGCGGCGTTCGGCGGGCGCACGCTCTCGGAGGATAAGAAGATACCCAAGTACCTCAACAGCGCCGAGACTATGGTGTTCAGCAAGAGCAATATGCTTTTCGCGCTGAATATCGCGAAGAATTCCAAGGCTGACTATTTCATACTGTGCGAGGGATATATGGACGTTATCTCGATGCACCAGGCGGGATTTGACAGCGCCATAGCGTCGCTCGGAACGGCTCTGACCGCGCAGCAGTGCAATATTATCTCCAGACTGGGCAAGAAAGAGGTCATATTATCGTATGATTCGGACGAGCCGGGACAAAAGGCGGCTTCGAGGGCGATAAATCTTCTTTCCGAGGCGGGAGTGAGAGCGCGCGTGCTGAAAATGAACGGCGCGAAGGATCCCGATGAGTTTATCGGAAAATACGGCGCGGACGCGTTTTCGATGCTGATCGAAAAGTCCGCGGGCGCTATTGAGTATCAGATGGACAAGCTCTCGGCGGGGCTGGATCTGGGTACCGACGACGGCAAGGCGGCGTATTTGCAGAGGGCTGTGCCGTTTTTGGCGGAGGTCAGAAACGAGCTTGACCGAGCCGTGTACATATCGAGAGCGGCAAAGACCGCGGGCGTTCCCGCGGATACCATAACCGCGGCGGTCGAGCGCGCTGTCTCCAAAAACAAGCGCCGCGACAAAAGCCGCGAGCAGAACGCGCTTATCCACCCGAAGGCTGACAGGATAAATCCCGAGGGCTTTAAGGTGCCGCGCGTGGAGCGCGCCGAGCGCGGGCTTATCTGCTATTTGTATCACAATCCCGATAAAATGGGGTGGCTTGTAAAGAATCTCCGCGGACGGTTCGTCACGGAGTTTAATAAAAGAGTATTTGAATTTCTGGTGAATATGCTTACACATGGCGATACGCCCGATATTTCCTTGTTTAATGAGGAATTTACGCCGCAGGAAATGGGTAGAATAACTCAGATAGTCGATGATACCGTATTTGCGAACGACACCGACGCGGCGGCGGATTGCGCGGAAATATTGAATAATTATGGAAATGCACCGTCAAAGCCGACTGATGAGATGTCTGACAAAGAGCTTCTTGAGTGGGCGCAAAAGCTAAAGGAGAAGAGAAAGTGATGACTGAGCATAATGGATCCCCTAACGCATTGGAGGAGTTGTTCAATCAAGGAAAACAGCGGGGCAGCCTTACCGCTAAGGAGATAAATGAGGCGCTTGAGGAACTGAATTTTGACGCCGATCAGATCAACAAGATCTTCGATAAGCTGGCGAATATGAATATCAAGATCGTCGACAATTTTGACGCGGATCTGGATATCGATAACATCATCGACTATTCCGAGCGCGGCTACTCGGACGACGCAGACGCGGAGGCGATGCCGCCCGATGATTCTGTTAAGACCTTCCTCAAGGACATAGGCAAGATACCGCTGCTCTCGACCGAAGAGGAGATAGAGCTTGCCGCGCGTATGGAGACAGGCGACGAGTACGCGAGAAAGCGCCTTATTGACGCGAATATGCGTCTTGTGGTGAGCATAGCCAAGAAGTATGTCCGCCGCGGTATGCAGTTTCTCGACCTGATTCAGGAGGGAAATCTGGGTCTTATGAAGGCGGTGGATAAGTTTGATTACACCAGAGGCTTTAAGTTCTCGACCTATGCCACGTGGTGGATAAGACAGGCTATCACCCGCGCGATCGCCGACCAGGCGCGCACGATAAGGATACCCGTGCATATGGTGGAGACCATCACAAAGGTGAAGAGGGCGCAGAGCGCGCTTCTGCACGAAAACGGCTGCGAGCCTTCCGAGGACGAGATCGCCGAGTATCTGGGGATAAGTGTGGAAAAAGTGCGTGAGATCATCAGGATAGATCAGGACCCCGTGTCGCTGGAAACCCCGATCGGTGAGGAAGAGGACAGTCACCTTGGGGATTTTATCCCCGATACGGACGCGCCCGCGCCCGCGGACGAGGCGAGCAATTCCATGCTCAAGCAGACGCTCGGAGAAGTTCTCGATACGCTGACCGACCGCGAGAAGCGGGTCATCCAGCTGAGATTTGGTCTGATAGACGGACGCGAGAGAACGCTTGAAGAGGTGGGACAGGAGTTTCAGGTAACGCGGGAGCGTATTCGTCAGATAGAGACGAAGGCGCTCAGAAAGCTGCGCCACCCGACAAGAAGCAAAAGACTCAAGGATTTCCTGGAATAGTATGTTTATACATACGTTCCGTGTGAGAGGATCACAATGGATCGTTTGATATAGATCTGAACAGGTCTGACGGCGGGAGATCCGTATCGTCGGTATGTCTGTTTGGGATAAAGGCAGCTTTGGTACATATTCAATGAAAGGACTTACAAATGAGCAATAATGAAAAGAACATCTTAAACGAGCTTCTTGAGCGCGGCAAACAGACCGGCACTCTCTCCGCGAAGGAACTCTATAATATCATTGACGAGGTCGAGATCGATCCCGACAAGCTGAGCGATCTTCTCGACCGCAACAACATCAAGCTCGAAGATGATTACAATATGGAGGACGACCTCAACAGAGCGCTCGACATCACAGACGACAACTCCGACAAAGGCTCGAACAGCACCGAGGATCCCGTGAAGATACATCTTCGCGAGATAGGCAAGATCCCGCTGCTCACCGCTGAGGAAGAGGTGGAGCTCGCCGGGAAGATAGCCCAAGGCGATATGCAGGCGAGAGACAGGCTGATAGTAGCTAATATGCGTCTTGTGGTAAGTATCGCCAAGCACTATGTAGGACGCGGAATGCCGCTCCTCGATCTCATTCAGGAGGGCTACAGCGGGCTTATCAAGGCGGTGGAGAAGTTCGACCACACCAAGGGCTATAAGTTCTCGACTTACGCTACTTGGTGGATACGCCAGTCCATCACGAGAGCGATCGCCGATCAGGCGCGCACGATAAGGATACCCGTGCATATGGTGGAGACGATCTCGCGCGTGAAGAAGACGCAGAACAAGCTGCTCCACGAGAACGGTCACGAACCGACCGTGGACGAGGTCGCGAATGAGCTTAATATGACTCCCGACAAGGTTCGCGAGATCATCAGAATAGCTCAGGATCCCGTATCTCTCGAAGCCCCCGTCGGCGAGGAAGAGGACAGTTATCTCGGTGATTTTATCCCCGACGAGGACGCGCCCGCGCCTATCGACACGGCAATGCAGTCGGTGTTCAAGGACGAGCTGAACAAGGCTTTGAACAATCTTCCCGAACGCGAGCGCGAGGTGTTGAAGTTCCGCTACGGCGTAGGCTATGACCGCGCGCACACGCTTGAAGAGGTGGGCAGACAGTTCGCGGTGACACGGGAGAGGATCCGCCAGATAGAGGCGAAGGCATTAAGAAAGCTCCGCTCGCAGAGCAAGAGCAAGGCGCTTAAGGTATTCCTCGATTGATATTCTTTCGGGGAAGGGCTACATAGTATATTTAAGGGGCTGTAAAATAACAGCAATCTTTTTGTTCTTCAAAGGCGGACTAGCCGTCAGTTTGTTATTTGCCCTTGTCAGGGTAATGCCG
>CAYPWI010000128.1:1452-6539 GCA_964414395.1 uncultured Ruminococcus sp. | reverse complement strand
CGGTCTGGAGAACGGCAACGAGGAATTCCGCAAGAAGTATCTCCACCGCGCTATGAAGAACGATCATATGATCCAGGTAGCCAAGTGGTTCAGAAAGTATAAGATCACCGCGCTGACCTATAATATCGTCGGGCTGCCTTACGAGACGTTGGAGCTGTCTTTGGAGACCGTAAAGCTCAACGCCAAGCTCGATGTGGACAAGGTGATCCCGAACATCTTCTATCCCTATCCTATGACGATCCTCAGAAAGACCGCCGAGGACGCGGGCTTTATCGATCCCACCGTAGACCCCAACGACCCCGTTCAGCTGCGTATGCCGCAGTATTCCAAGTACGATATTCTTTACATGGCGTATAACTTCAACAAGCTGGTGAAGAAGTACAAGGAGATCTATGCTCTGCCGCCGAAGGAATCCAAGATCGCGGAAGAGAAGATGGACAAGAAGATCACCTCCAAGAACTATCCCAGAAAGAAGCTCTATCAGATCGCCAAGGCAAAGGAGGACGCGTTCGTGTTCGCTAAGCGCACTTTGAAGAAGGTGTCGCCCAAGATGTATATCTACCTCAAGAACAAGACCATGAAAGAGGTCAAGGCGGTAGATAAGAACCCGACGGCGGGGGATAAGTAATGGCTTCGGAGATGGATAATGACATCGATAAACAGCTTCGTGATAAGCGGGCGCTTTATGCTCTTATCGGAGAGGGTTTTGAGGATATACGGCAGGGGGAGAACTCAACCGTTTGACGAAGCCATGGCAGATATTCGCAAGCGCATTAAAGAACGTGAGCGGCAGCTTCATAAAGATTGAGTGATATTTTTCCTTGCCGGTGTATATCCTTTTTTGAAAAAGGGTTGACAAACAGGCTCTTATGGGGTTATAATATAAGTGGAGCGATAGCTTCGCTTATAAAATAATGTTTGCTCACCGCAGGCAACTCATAAATGTACGGCTCGACAAATAATGTTCGCTCACCATAGGCGGCTGACAAGTGTACGGCGTATAAAGAAATGCCCTTCACGTTGTGCGGGGCATTTCAGGCTGTCGATAAACCCTCATCTGCTTCGTCAACGGCTTGCCGGCAGCCATTAAGGCTAGCCGGCAAGCCGTTTCCTCGCATCTGAGGGCTTCTCGACAGCCTGACATGATGTTTTTTCTACAAGTAAAAAATTCCCTTTACGATTTATTTAAGGGAACACCGACCTTGCGCGGTTTTATCGCCTTACACGAGTCGATACAGATCATTATAGCAAATATGCCCAGAAAAAGTTTACACCTTCGGCGTTTTTTGTTGAAAAGTGAGCAATATTTCCCGCGCCGCGGGGAAGTTTGAAAAAAGCTCTTGACTAAGGGCTTTGAAATGTAGTAAAATGTATAAGGCACGGAGAATATTTTTGAGATCGTTCTCCGATGCCTGACATAAAGAACAAACGTAAGGGAGAGGTTTGTTATGGCTAAGAAGATAGGAGTTCTGACCAGCGGAGGCGACGCCCCCGGAATGAACGCGGCGGTGAGAGCTGTCACAAGAACGGCGCTCGCCAAAGGTTTTGAGGTCATCGGCATACTCAGAGGATATAACGGACTGCTTAAGGGTGAGATGATCGACCTCGATGTAAGATCGGTGTCGGAGATCATTCACCGCGGCGGCACTATGATAGGCACGGCGCGCTGCCCCGAGTTCAAGGAGTGGGATAACGTGCTCAAGGCTGCCGAAGTCTGCCGTCAGCATGATATGATGGGCGTTGTCGTAATTGGCGGCGACGGCTCGTTCAGAGGCGCGGCGGATCTTTCCCGCGCGGGTATCCCCTGCGTGGGTCTGCCGGGAACTATCGATAACGATATCCAGTGCAGCGAATACACTATCGGCTACGATACCGCGATGAACACCGCTATGGAGCTTGTGGATAAGCTCCGCGACACCAGCCGTTCTCACGAGCGCTGCTCCGTCGTTGAGGTCATGGGAAGACACGCGGGTCATATCGCGTTGAATACGGGTCTCGCCTGCGGCGCGACGGCGGTTCTCCTGCCCGAAGTTCCCTGCGAGATCGAGAAGGTCATCAGCCGTATCAAGGAAGTCCGCGCGGCGGGCAAGAAGCACATCATCATTATAGTAGCCGAGGGCATAGGCGGCACCGAGGAGATCGCCAAGCGCATAGAGCGCGAGACGGGCATCGAGTCGAGAGCCACCATTCTCGGACACGTTCAGCGCGGCGGATCACCCACCGTGCGCGACAGAGTAAAGGCTTCGGAAATGGGCTACTACGCGGTAGAACTGCTCGAAAAGGGCATAGGCAACCGCGTTGTGGGACTCAAGGACGGCAGAGTGTACGACGTTGACATTCAGGAAGCGCTCAGCATGAAGAAGCCGTTCAACGAGTATCGTTACAAGGTTCTTAACGAGATCAATTTCTGATCTCGGTTTGAATAAAATTTTTGCAGAGTAGGATCCCGCGCGTTAAGTGCCGACCGAACGGAGAGTTGTCGGGCGGACGAAAAGCGGAGCGCTTGATTTAGGCGCTTATTGCTTGCGGTGCGGAATTCGCATCTCGCTGTACAAAATCGAATAATCACGCCATAAATTATTCCTTTTGTATGACGGAGCCCCTTTAATTTACTAAAGGGGTTTACAGCGTTTATTTTTAAGGAGGGGTATTTTATGGCGATATTAGGCAAATTCAAAAGATCGGCAAAGGAACTCGGGAGCTTGCGCTGCCTTGTGGTGACGGCACTGCTCATCGCGCTGGATCTGGCGCTTAAGATGGCTTCTACGCTCAACCTGTCCGACGAGCTGAAGATCAGCTTCGCGTTCGTGGCGGTCGCGTCTATCGGTATGCTGTTCGGACCTACGGTCGCGGGGCTGTCGTGTGTAGTCACCGATATTATCGGCTATTTCTTAAGACCGACGGGCGGGGCGTTCAATCCGCTGTTTACGCTGGTGGAGGTCATGGGCGGCGTTATCTATGGGCTGTTCCTCTATGAGATGAACCCCGTAAAGCCCGATATGAGCGGCGTGAAGCCTTTTTTCAAGTCTATAGGCGCAAATTGGTCGTCGGCTTTGAAGATCGTCCTCGCGAAGATCACCGTGGCGGTGGTGTGCAACCTGTTCATGACGCCGATGGCTATTACGATAACAAAGACTATGGAAGCGGGAGCGTATAACGCGGGTGTGTTCTGGACGGGATTCTTCACGAGAGTGGGGACGCGTCTTATCAAGAACGCGATAGAGATCCCCGTACACTGCCTTATCCTGCTGCTCGCGCTGTTCCCTGTCATGGCGGCATACAGAAGTATTTTCAAAAAAAGACTCACAAACAGTTAAGAAAGGTATAAATAATGATAAAGCTTGGATTTATCGGCATCGGAAAGATGGGCGGGGCTATCATCAAGGGCATCAACGGAAAGCTCGGCAACACGGCGGTATTCGCGTATGACAAGGACGCGAAGAAGCTGGCGGATCTGCGTAACTACGGCGCTACAGCCTCGGGCAGTATCGTGGATATCGCGCATAAGTGTGATTATCTGCTCCTTGCGGTCAAGCCGCAGCAGCTTGACGAGGTGTTAGCCGAGGTCAAGAAGGCGGATAACGAAAATCTGGTCATCATCTCCATTTGCGCGGGGATCTCTGCCGAATATATCCGAGAGAGGACTTTCCCCGGCGCCAAGGTGGTATTGGTAATGCCGAATACCCCCATGATGCTGGGCGTGGGCGCGTCGGCTATGAGCCGCGACGACGCGGTGTCCGATAAGGAATTCGCGTTCGCGAGAAAGGTCATCGGGGCGTGTGGTATAACAGAGGTCATTCCCGAGGACAAGATGAAGGAAGTCATCGCGATAAACGGCTCTTCTCCCGCGTTTATCTATGTTTACGCGCTGGGCTTTATCCAATACGCCGAGAAGGTCGGCATCGACAGAGACGTGGCTTTGAGGCTGTTCGCGCAGTCGCTGATAGGCTCCGCTAAGATGCTGACGGAAAGCGGTATGCAGATAGAAGATCTTATAAAGCATGTATCTTCCCCGTGCGGTACGACGCTCGCGGGGCTGGAGAAGCTTTCCGAGGGGAAGCTTACGCAAGTGGCTATAAACGCCTGCGAGGCGTGCACAAAGCGCGCTTACGAGCTGGGCGGCAAATAATGTATAATTTGTTAGTGGGTGGAGTTTCAACACGCCCTCTCTCCCCCAATGGGGGGAGAGAGGAGAGAACCGATGAATAATTCGTCAAAATATACAAAAAGCATAGGCGAAAATTGTAGTAATTCTCCGTCTTTTAGAATATTATATGGGTTTTGTTGATTGTTGCTATTGACAAAATCCTTTTTTTATTGTATTATTAAATAATAGGGGAATCATCACTTATACAGATTCCGTCAAAAGAGGTTTGCAGATGCGATTTGGCAGCGTTCAATTCTTTAAAGTACTGATAAAGACAGTTCTTGCTATATTATTTTTTGCACCGCTGATAGTCGCTGTGATTTTCGGCGTGTTTTTGGTGAATAAAAACAATGAGATAGAAAAGCTCAGCACGGAGAATGTCTCACTTTCCGCCGCCGCCGATGTTCTTGTCGGAACAAGAGCGGGAACGGCAGAGAATCTCTATACTATTATCGGTAAGAGCAATATAGATTATAATGATTTTTTGGCTCTGCTGTACAAGGAGAGCAAGCTCAGCGCGGCGGATATCTATAACGCGCTCTCCAAGGCGGGAGTGCCCGACAAGGATATCATCTCCATCGCCGCTTCCAAGAAGAGCGTAAACGGCGAGCAGTTCTACGATATCATGACGAAAAACGGCATTACGGACAAGGATCTTGTTGTCGCCGTCATCAACAATAACAGCACCCCCGAAAAGCTGAGGGCGCTGCTTAAGGAGTGCGGGCTAAGCGACGCGGATCTTGCCGGGATCGCGGGTACCGGATCCACCCCCTCATCGAGCCGATCATCAATGGGTTCGTCCTCGGGCGGAACGGAGCCGAGCTCTTCGGGCGGGGGATCCTCGTCTTCCGAAGAAGTCAGCAGTCCCGTTTCATCGGAAAGCGGCTCGGGCGGCGAACAGCCCGCTTACAGAGCCAAGTACCCCGATATGTATGTCGAC
>CAYPWI010000128.1:0-1442 GCA_964414395.1 uncultured Ruminococcus sp. | reverse complement strand
TATGTCGACGCTCCGACAGATTACGTCCGCGACAGCAAGACGATCTATCTCACGTTTGACGATGGTCCGTCGAAAAATGTTTATACGATAATAGAATATATTCTTAAAAAGTACGATATAAAGGCGACGTTTTTCGTCGTGACCGATCCGAACCAGAATGGCGATGTCGCGGCGAAGCTGAAATATATCGCCGACAACGGGCACGCTATCGGTATCCACAGCGCGTCGCACGATTATGAGAAGATCTACGCCTCGGTGGACGCGTATCTCGACGATTTTTACCAGGCTTGGACGGCGGTGTATGAGGCTACGGGGATAAAGACCTCGATCTTCCGCTTCCCCGGCGGCAGCAACACGAGATATAACGAAAGCACGCGCGAGGAGATCATAGCCGAGATGACGCGCAGAGGGTTCAGGTTCTACGACTGGAATGTCCAGAGCAACGATATCGCGGGTGATAATTGGTCGAAGATGTACAATACCATTCTGAACGGGGTGCGGAACTCGGGGCGTTCGATAGTGCTGTTCCACGACAGAGCGGACAACGGGGTCAACGTTCTCGAGGACGTGATAAAGGTGCTTCTGAACGAGGGCTACAAGTTTGATAAAATAAACGACAACACAATGCCGATACAATTTGTCGGACCGTTTTCTTAATAGAGATGAAAGGATCGTATTATGGGAATTAAAGATAATTTCTCGCAGGCGGTAAAGGAGCTTTGGAAGAAGGACGGACAGGGCGGCGATAATAAAGGGGATAATAAAAACGCCTCCGGTTCGACAGAGCTTGAGAAGTATCTTCAGCAGAACAACGGCGAGCCGCAGGCTAACGAACAGCCTCAGCAGCAGCCCGGCGGCAGCGTTCCGCTCGAAACGCCGTATTACCCGACCCCCGAGCAGCAGGCAGCTGCGTCTCAGGCGGCAGCGGCAAGGGCGGCAGAGGCATCCGCGGCGCAGCAGCCTTATGATCAGAACGCGGCACAGGGGCAGCTCTATGATCAGGGCGCGCCTCAGGGACAGCCCTATAATCAAAACGCGGCAAACGCTCAGAATATGAACAGAGGAGCAGGGCAGAGCGATCAGGGCTACTCCGGTATGGGCAGCGAGCGTCCTTCGGATTATGACCGCGGATTTGCAAACGGCGGCTATGGCGTGGGAAATCCCGGCAACTATAACGCAAACCGCAGCATGGGCGGCGGTGCGATCCCTCCGTCGGCGGGCGGCGCTATGGCTCCTCAGAGCGGCAATGAGACGGACGAGCTGACCGTTATCTCCAAGAACACCGTTATTGACGGCAATGTGAATTCTCTCGCGAATATGCGCATAGACGGCAACGTAAGGGGAAATGTGCAGACTACGCGCGACGTTGATATGAGTGGAAAGGTCATCGGCGACATCACCTGCAACAACGCGGGTATGAACTCGGCGGCGATGCAGGGCAA
>CAYPWI010000127.1:0-6552 GCA_964414395.1 uncultured Ruminococcus sp. | reverse complement strand
GACGGCTCGGCAGCCAAAAAAAGACAAATAGTTTTTATCCACTTTTAATCGAAAAGTGTTCCCCCGCTACGCGCGGCATTACCCTGCTAAGGGTTAATTACAAACCGACGGCTCGTCAACCAAAAAAGAGAAAAAAGCCCTGTCCGTGCTCAACGGACAAAGAGCCCCGTCCAGCTCTCGGACAAAAAGCGCCGTCCGCGCTCAACGGACAAGAGCCCCGTCCGCGCCAAGCGAACAAAAAGATCTTTTGTAACCATTTTGTAATAATTTGTAACCAAACTGTAACCGAATTGTAACCGTTTTGTAGTTGATTTCATAAATATTGCGTGCTATAATAATATCAGATGAGCAATACCGCTTCAATGATCAAAAAACATCTCAGATCGGCAATATTGAAAGGAGCCTAATATGAAAAAATTCTTATCACTCATCATGGCAAGTCTGATGCTTACTGCGCTCACGGCGTGCGGCGATCACGGCAGCAGCCCCGCCGCTTCAACCGGCTCGGACACTTCAAACAACAGCACGGAAAACCACGGCAGTTCATCCTTAAACGGTCAGAGCACTTCGGGCGGCAAGTCGGATACCGACAGCACCGACAGCGCCGTTTCGGATAATTCTCAGAGCGTAAACGAACCCGAAGCTTCATCTAACGATGACGACTACAGAATGGAGCATATGTATGACAAGGTAGTTAAAGGGCGATATGTTTACGGCGAGACAGAAATACCGGATGTTCATTATGAAAAAGCCAATGAAGAGGGTTGTGTCACGCATCTCATATGGAGCGACGAATGGCAGTACGCGGGGCTTGAGACCATGGTATTCGAGACGCATACCTTCGGCGAGTATACGCTTAGACTTGTCGGGCATTATGTACGCACCGACAAGGAATTCCATGACGGCAGGATATTCGGGGATTTTGAGGTCGAGGTCGAAAAGGACGGCGTGAGGGAATCTATTCTTGGTTTTAACATCGATCTCTCATCGGGCAACTGGGGCGCGCAATATCAGCCCGAACAACTTATTTTTCCGGATAAGATCGGGGGCTACATAGACTTTTACGATATGGAATATCCCGTGATCGCCCTGCGGTACTACTTGGACGAGAATAACCCGAAAAGGAACGTGACAAGAATAGTCGATTTTGCTGTTCTGAAAGACGACGAGTGGCTATACGGATTTTGCGGACACTGCGGTTCGGGGTGCGGTGTATACTTCGGCTCCGACCGAGTTGACGATAAACAGCTGAATATTGTGAATACCGAGGCGTGCAGATGCAGGGCGGCGCTGTTCTCAGCCGATAAATTCAAAATGCAGGATAAGAGAACACTTATCGACGAGGAAGCCGATATCAGATTTACCTTCAATTTCGCCGATGAATTGCCTTTTGAACTCTACACCGCGGAAAAGATCTCCGAATGATCCCGTTTACATCACGCAAAACAAAAGCGGATCGCGCGTCCGCATACACGGAAATATCTCCCCACCGTCATCGGCGGGGAGATATTATTTGACGAAGAGCTATATTCTTATTTCTGTTACCGATAACAAAATAATAAAAGAATTCAACCGTTTTATTATTTTTAAAAGCCCATTGACAAAGTTCACTAATTGTGATATAATAAGAACAAAGAGCTTCAACACATATGATCGGCAAAAACGACTTCTCGGAACGAAAAAATTTTTCAAAAAGTGACCGAACTCATATCCCTTTGTTGTCTATATTTACAGAAGGGCACATCAAGGGGGTATGACATATGAGCATAAGCACTTTGACCAAAGATCTTGAAAAAAAAGAATTCTATGAAATAATACCGCAGCAAAACCTCGAAAACGCCCAAGAGGAGGAAACGACAATGGACACGCCGGATCTTAAAAATGCCAAAAAGACCGATGACGCTGAGATGATCCGCAGATTTAACGAGCGCGACGAGAGCGTTCTGAAAGACGTGAGCCGCATATACGGCGGCTACTGCTCGTCTATCGCGCGGAATATTCTCGGAAACGAGCAGTCGGCGGAGGAATGTGTAAACGACACGCTCATGCGACTGTGGGAGAGCATCCCGCCCGCCAAGCCGAACTACTTCCCCGCTTTTGTCGGGAAGATAGTCCGCAATATCGCCATAAACTCCGCTCGGCGCGAAAGCGCGCTGAAACGCGGCGGCGGTGAGATCGAGACTATTCTCGACGAGGCGGCGGAGATGATCTCGGGCGGCGACGATGTTGAACAGACCGCCCAGCGCCATGAGATAATGGCTGCGGTAAACGAATGGTTAAAAACGCTTCCCGAGAAGAAGCGCGCTGTGTTCGTTCTGCGGTTCTGGCACTGCAAGGGAATTTCGGAGATAGCGCAATGTGTGGGAATGTCGTCGGCGAACGTCGAAAACGTCCTCAAGCGCGAACGAAAAAAGCTTGTGGAATTTATGAGCAGAAGGGGGTTTTGACTTATGGGAAATTATGATAGATATGAAAAACTCGCGATGCTCGGCGATATCGACGAAAAATACATAAAGGAAGCCGACAGGTATCTTTCTCAGCCGCTCGCGGCGGGGGCGGGCGCGGATATAACTCCCGACAGCGTGATGAGCCTTTCGCCGCAGCCGAAAAAGCTTTCGTGGAAGTCTTTCGCGGTCATCGCCGCCTGCGCGGCTGTGCTGATAGGCGGCACGGTCATTCTCGCGAATTATCTGAACGGCAGGACCAATACCCCGCCTATTCTCGATAACAGTGAGTCTTACAGCGAATCTGACAGTGAGTCCCGCAATGAGTCATATAACGAATCGGATACTTCTCACGAGGACAGCGACCCGGTCATCCCGACCGAAAGAGATGAGGAATATCTGAATGAGATGAGGGAGCTTTTCGGGGCGCAGGGGGATATAGACTACGCACGCGACAGGCTGGATATCAAGACCTATACGCTGCCCGAGGACATTAAGAAAGGCGAATTCAACTCCGATATCCACGACTACGAAAACGGACGCTCTCCCGTGGTCGCGGACAAGAGCCACGTGATCTTTGTGCGCGCCAACGCCGACGGGCAGGAAGAGCTTACGGAATACTCGCTCTACACCGGAACATACACCACACTTCACAGCATAGCCGACGATAAAACCGCGCAAAGCGGAGATGTTCTCGATATTGCGGATATCTGCTATGCCGACAGCTCCCATATTGTGATAAGATGCGCGGTCTACCGCGGCGCGACAATGTCTAAGTGCGAGCTTCGCGTGATAGAGCGCAAGCACGACAACGGCGCTTACCCGTGGGTTTCCGCCTATGATCTGTCCGACGGGCTTATGGTGAAAAACAGCATCATAATAGGCGATGATGTTTATTTTACCGCTTACGACCCCGAAACAGGCGGTCGCTCGGATAACGCTCCCATCATGCGCTATAATATGGAAAGCGGCAGGGCGGCGGAACAGGTCGCCGTGGGCGTTGATCTTTACTCGTATAACGGCGAGCTTTATTACGACAGCTCCATTGAAGGTTCGATGGTGCCGTCTTATCCGCTGCACAGACTGGGCGGAGAGCTTCCGTATGATACCGACAAGTACGGCGATGAAAACATAACGATCGGCAAATGCGGCATATATAACGCGACCGCGGGGTACGACGGCATCATCCGCAGCTGTATCACAGATAAAGTCATAGTATCCGGCGACAGTCTGTCCAACATATACGCCGGCGCTTACGATTTCCTTCTTCGTGTCTACGCCGGCGGGATCTACGCGTTTTACAACACCAACACAGGTGAGCTTCTGGTATTGGAGAAGGACGATCCGCTCAATGTGCAGGATTATGAGATGACTCTGCACGAATTTGACGGCGGGTTATACGCGTACTCGATCGATGACGGCGAGCCCATAACGCTTTACGTCGTCTCGGAAGGGTCCGCGGATACCCGTATCGATCAATTCAAGGAAGACTACGATGTAAGCGATAATACCCCCGTTACGCTCTTTGAGGACGGCTGGGAGCTGCAGGAGTTCAACATCGGCGACAAAGACGACAGAAGAAGCTTTTCGCTGCAGCTCGACAACAGAGCGGCGTTCCTGAACGAGAGGACAGCGCTTATAACTCGTACCGGCGCGGACGGAAGTCCCGAGATAGCGGCGTACGATCTGTCAGACAAAACTTTCATAACGCTGTTCGATAAGGACGACGAGACGCTGACCGTGCCAGACGGGGCGCAGCTCGAATATTTCCCTGTTTATTCGGATAACGGTATAGTGGTATTCCAAGCGAGGATCACCAAGGACGGAGAGCTTCTGAACAGCGAGCTCAGGGTGATAAACATATCGGACAACTCCAAATTCGGCGTTCCCGTTTCCGGAACTCCCAAGTTATTCGACTTCACCATACAAGTTGAAAATAACAAGCTCTATTTCATCACTGCCAGCAGCGATAAAGAGCAGTTCGGCTATAACGGCACGCTTTACAGCTACGACCTTTCTTTAAAGGGAGCGGGCAGCGCCGAGCGTATCCGCGACAACGTGTACAACATCTACTCCGCAAACGGCGAGATCATCACCTCAACGCTGGTAGGACAGACCGCAGTGCAGGAGATAGACGGCACGGAGGTATTCCACCTGCCCGATGGCGATTTTTCGTCCACAGGCTATTCATACCCCTACTCGAAAAACATTTTTGTGATGAAGAACGGCGGCAGTTTCCTCATTGATGAACAGAGAATGACGAATATCGCGACGGGAGAAAAACTGTTCAGAGTTCCGCCTATGAGCGTCAGCGTGCTCTCCGACAGCTGCGTCTTGTTCGGTCACGAGATGGTCTTCGACGCGAAGAACAACAAGCTCTACGATCTTAAGGATCACACCCGCACCCAAGTTTTCGCCGACATCACCGATTACAGAGCTGAATGGTATAAATGCGGCGAGGGCTTCTGCACATTTGATATTACGAGCGGCAATGGGTATATCATCAAACGCCGCGGCATGAAGATCGACAAGATACCCGACCCCGCGCAGATACCCGAGCAGCCGCTCATGGATATTCGTTCCCACAACATTTACGCGGCTGACGCGGAAAGCATCGCCCAAGCCTTTGGCGCGAAAACCTACGACGATATGATCGTCTACGCCGACCCCGACACCGTAACTCCCTTGTATGAAGCCGATATTTACCGCTATGCGGAAATGGGCGACTTCACAGTAAAGCCGTCATATTCTTTCAGCTATGATCAGCCGCTCTATATCGCCGACGCTCTGAACGAGTCGGGCGAGTTTATAGGCAAGGTAGAGTTCGACAGCGACCGTATTATGCGATTTTTCCCCGCGGAGGACGGAGGACGGTTCTCTTTGGACTACGCCGCAAACGCCAAGCGTATAGCCGCGCTTATGGGAGACCGCGGTATAGAGCCCGTCTGCAAGGAGGTTAAACTGGTTTTCATAAACAACGTCGGCTATGTTTATTACATAGACTGCGGAAACGACCGATATCTCGCCGCTTCAAGCGTTCATTCCAACTGCGGAAATCTGTTCGACTCCCGGAACGGCGGGCTTGTCAAGATCGACGACGACCTGAAAACCTTTGCCGAGACCTTCTCGCCGTTTGATTGGGTAGATTTTGAGGTCGATAATACTCCGTATATGTAAAGTTTACTAGTGTGCTGTCCCGCTCAAAATTAACATAATCGCTTGCCCTTTTTCCCATTCGCTTCGTTGTCGCCTGTTGCCCTCTGTTGGCGGCTTCCTGCCGCCTCTTGGGGCAACGGCGCAAACGTCCTGTTTGCGTCCTCGACTTGCGCCAGCAAGCCTTCGTCCTCCGCCTCGCGAATGGAAAAAATTGCTGCGCGCTTATATCATTTTTGAGCGGGACAGCACACTAGTTCATTTTGTTCTCCCTACAGATAACGCCCGTTCTCCATGCGAGAGCGGGCGTTATCTGTATTCACATACGGCTTTCCAATTCGCGGATATCGAACGGCGTGGTCTGATATACGTAATAGTTCAGCCAATTGGTGTAGATAAGCGTGGAGTGCGCGCGCCATGAAAGTATGGGCGGCTTGCTCGGGTCGTCATCGGGATAATAGTGGCGCGGGACTTGAGGATCCATACCCTTGGCGAGGTCGCGGCGGTATTCAGTGTCAAGCGTCTCCGCGTCGTACTCGGAATGTCCCATCACGAAGAACTGACTGCCGTTCTCGTTGCCGACCGCGTACACGCCCGCCTCGTCGGAGATCGCCATTAAACGCAGCTCGGGGACTTTCTCGATATCCTCGGCGCGGGTCTCGGTGTGTCTTGAATGGGGAGCGTTGAACTCACTGTCAAAGCCGTGGAACAGTCTCGACTTGGGTGTCAGCAGCCTGTGGCGGAACACTCCCGAAATCTTCTCGGGAAGCGGGTGCTTGGGGATCCCGTAATGATAGTACAGCGCCGCCTGCGCGCCCCAGCAGATGTGCAATGTGGAATGGACGTGTGTCTTCGTCCATTCCATAATACGGCAAAGCTCGTCCCAATAGGTCACTTCCTCAAACTCCATATGCTCGACGGGCGCGCCCGTGATTATAAAGCCGTCGTAGTAGTT
>CAYPWI010000126.1:0-6558 GCA_964414395.1 uncultured Ruminococcus sp. | reverse complement strand
GTTGAGATAATTGCGTTTGTGGGTTATTATGTATTGTCTTCTTCAATATATCTTATCGTAAAAACCCCAATAGCAAATTTTGCGGTAAATATTATATCGGTTTTCCTGCTGACGCAAATGTACGCCTCATCAATCAAGAAAAAACTACTTGTTGACATTTTAACCTACACTTTTATGACGGGAGCGGAAATGTTGGTGGTTACCCTAACGGGCTGCTTTAGCTTTTCTATGATCGAACGTATCGATTATCATTCAATATTCGGAATTGTCGTTATAAATGTTTTAAAATATGTAGTTTCGGTGGCAATCAGTGTATTTAAAAACATAAAGATAGGAAACACATTACCAATGTCTTATTGGGTTTCGCTTTTTGTAATACCGATTTCATCAATTTTTATGCTGGCAGTAATTTTTCAATCCGAAGGGCTTGTTGTATATCAAGTCACACTTTCGGTAGTTGCTGTTCTAATAATCAATTTTACCGTATTTTTTCTATTTGACAGACTGGCAAAATCATATCAAGAAAAACAAGAGAAAGATTTCATGGAGCAGCAAAACAGATATTATGAGAATCAACTTGAGCTAATAAATGCTTCTCTTGAAAATTCAAGTATTCTTCGGCATGATATGAAAAATCATTTGCAAGTCATATTTACCGATATAAAAAACGGTAACATTGACGAAGCTCAACAACATATTTCCGATATAACCGATGTTTATAATTCGGAGGGAAAAATAATACACACAGGTTATCCCGCGATTGACAGCATGGTCAATTTCAAGCTGCAAGCCGCAAAGAAGAACGGAGTGAGAGTCAATGCCAGTTCCACACTTCCGCTGGGCTTGAACATCTCCTCTTTTGATCTAACTGTTATTTTCGGAAACTTGATAGACAATGCTTTGCAAGCGGTATCGCTTGTTCAAGATAACAAATTCATAGACTTGGCATTACATTATTCCAAGGGAATGATGCTGATAAAGGTCACAAATCCCTTTGTTAATGAAATTAGAAAATCCGGCGGCAAAGTGATGACCACTAAGTCGGACAAAAAAAATCACGGATATGGATTGACAAGCGTCAAAAAAACCGCCGAAAAATACGACGGAACGATTGATATTATCCCCGGCGATAATATTTTCACTGTTACAGCGGTTCTTTACGTTGATTAAATTGTGAACAAAGGGCTCATGGGAATGATCCCATGAGCTCTTTTTTTACAGTTCACGTCCGATTTATATACAGTTCACGATTTACTACTTGAAAAATCGACCAATTTAGTATAGAATAACATTAGGCAAGTTACAGATGGCTTGTCAGAGTAGAAAGGACGGTCTTGAGATGAAGAACCAAAAAGCAACTACCAAAGCAATGGGTATTAAACGTGCAATTGCAGCTGCTGCAAAAATGGCGACATCCGCTAATGTAAATTCGACTTGTATGTTAGTTGCCCATCAGCCGAAGCTGCCCAAAGGCGCTGAAAAGCTCCGCAAGTTCTGATCATGGAGTTTTTCGCCAAGCTTTCCCGCCGAATCGGCAATAACCTTGTGCGAAGCGACGTGGTTAAGGCGGAGGACGCGGAGATATACATATACGGTATAAATCAAATACTGGTGTCTGTTCTCAACGTGTCTACCGCCTTAATTATCGGGCTGATTTTCGGCGTGTTTTTTGAGATCGCAGTGTTTCTGGCGGCGTATATACCTTTGAGATCTTTCGCGGGAGGGTTTCACGCGAAAACCCCGCTGCGCTGCTATATTTTTTCGGTCATAATGCTGATTGTTGTTTCAATCGGCTTTAAATATCTTCATCTGATAGACTGGGGGTACTATGCTGTTTTGGCGTTAGCATTCGTTATCATACTTGTGCTTTCCCCTGTCGAGGATAAGAATAAACCTTTGGATGATTTGGAATATAAGGTTTATAAAAGGCGGGCGATAATCATTGCAGCAATAGAATTGGCTGTTGCCGGATTGTTCAAGTTGGTCGGGTGGGGCAGTTTGTTCGTTGCGATGGTATATTCGCTTACAGCGTTAGGTTTTATGTTGATTTTGGGATGGATTAAAAATCGCCTTAATTTACGCAGATAACCTATTAGCATTTTTTCATCGGATTGGAACTGTGATATGGGTTACAATTGCCTACTTACGGTTTATTATAAGCAACAATAGCAAGCAGATTGATTTATCAACAAACTAATCTGCATCATAGATAAGGAAGAAAACGATGAACTCAAAAATTACAGGCAAATTCAAGAAGATTATTTCGGGCTTTATTGCTGTTGCAATGGCTGCAACCATGGTGCCTCAAATTTCGGCTTTCGCCGCTACGGGCAGCACTACATACTCCTATGATGATTACGATGTTGAATATTCCGTTTACAACGAGTGGAATAACGGTCAAACCGTACAGGTTAAAGTCACTAACACAGGTGACGAGTCCATTTTGAACTGGGCGTTCAAATATGATGCCAAGGGCGAAATAAACGATCTATGGAATGGCACGGTTTACGACCAACAGGGCGAGGATTATATAATCAAGAACAGCGGTTGGAACTACGAGATAGCTCCAGGTCAGTCTGTCAACTTTGGTTACACTCTCGTTAATGATCAATTTGAAACACCGGATAATTTTGTACTCTGCTCCAAGAGAGTTGAGAAGACCTCCGGATATGAAGTCGGCCTTAATATCGTTGATCAGTGGGATACTGGAGTCAAGGCTGAACTTGCTATTACCAACACCTCAGATCAGCCGCTTGAAGCTTGGACTGTTTCTTTTGACAGCAATTTCACTATAAACAATCTGTGGGACGGTCGTCTTCTTGAAAGTTCGGATAACCACTATACCGTAGCGAGCGAGATGTGGACCAATCCTATTGCGCCCGGAGATTCAAAGAGAATTGGATTTACCGCGCTGATTGATTCAAATAATAATCCCAAACTCTTGACAAAGTCCTTGACTTGTGTTATAATAAATAAGGACGGAGAGATATCAGGACAGCCGGATACTCCTGTGGTTCCGGAAAAGCCCGATGTTCCCGAAATACCGGATGATGTTCAGGAACACATAATTCTTTGCTTCGGTGAATATATTAAGGATGAAAACTCGATTAAAATATATTGGTATTCCACCGATGAGGGCACGGTTTCGCTTTATGAGAGTGAGGACGACACCGAGTGGGTAACGTTTGCCGATATTTCCGATGCAGAGTTCTATAAATACTCAATTACTGAGGATTTTCAAATCAAGAGGATCAAAGCGGTTCAAGAAACAAAAGATGGTACAATCGAATCAGAGGCGTTTACCGTAACCTTTTCCGATGGCGAGTATGTTTGTGCCTTGCCCGACAATGATGGTGACGGCTTGCCTAATATTATTGAAGAAATGTACGGAACCGACTCCGAGAATCCCGATACGGACGGAGACGGGTTGACCGATTACGGAGAGGTCCATGTTATTGGAACTGATTCGCTGAAATTCGACACCAACGGCAATGGTGTCAACGACGCTGACGATGATTCCGACGGCGACGGTTTGGCCAACAAGGAAGAAATTGCGCTTGGAACAGACCCTACAAGTGCTGATTCTGACGGCGATGGTCTGTTCGACTATGATGAGATCAACAAATACAGCACCGATCCGCTTAATGCGGACAGTGACAGCGATACCTTGAATGACGGCGATGAAATTGCAATCGGGCTTGATCCCAACAACCCCGAGACCTTTGGTGTGCCCGACGCGGAATATAAGGTAAATCAAACTATTGCTGTCGACAGCAAGGCGCTGGCTGGTATAAATACCGAAGAAAGTCCGTATAAGCTTTCTATAGAGGTTGTTGCGTCCGGAAATGTAAACGGCAATTTGGATGCGGGAAGAAGCAGCTATTCGGCTATCATTAACAGCGACATTCAGCTTGGCGAAACTATCGATTTGAGCTATGTCAGAGGTAATGTTGACGAGGTCAAGCTGCACTTTACAATAGGCGATGCGTATCTTGACAATGAGCTTGGCATTTTTCCCGACGAGGAAGAACTGCAAGGCATAAAGCGCCTTAATATCTTCAAGTATTTTGAGGATATGAATATGTTACTGCCCATTGAAACCGTTATCGATGAAGAAAATAATACTATATCCGCAACGGTTGACGAACTTGGAACATACTGCGTGGTTGATATGGAAAAGTGGTTTAAGAATATTCTTGGTATAGAGATCCCTCAAACTGTAAGTTTGCTGTCCGACGCAGACGAGTTCCATATCAAAGCGGAACCAGATTCCAAATTTTCAGAGGAAGAAAGCAGAACTTCAATAGATTCAGAAATTGTGGAAATCGATGAACCGTTGGACGAAATTGACATTGTTTCTGCTCCTACACGTCATGCAGTAGCGGCAAAATCGTCTGTATCTGCTAGTTCTTCTGAGATATTGGGATTGACCCCTGTTGCAACAGTCACTCCAATTGATGTGGTGTTCTTGTATCAGCATTACGGTTGTAGTGAGCGTGATTACGTATTACAAAGAAATATGATCGTAGATGTTATGAAGAAGCTTCAGGAACACTATGGAAAAAATAATGTAAGAGTAAGTGTTATAACGTTTGGTTATTTTGGCGGTTATTTTCCCAAATCGAAGCAGTGGTTCACCGATCCTGATGAATTGCTCCTTGCTTTGTGTCAAAAATACGATTACACGACTAAATTTGCAAACAGGGGAGGTGCGTTCAACACATTGATTTCCGATGTATCTTTTAGAGATGAAGCTTCAAAATTTGTCTTTTTTGTATCAAACGGTCCAACAACCGTTGACCGTGGTGATTATAGTCAGCTTGATGCGTGTAAGTTGCTTCCGATAAACTATTCAGAAATCACATCTAATTTTTTAACTTATCCTAACACTGAATATAGCAAGAGTGTAGCTGAAGCAATTGCTAAATCCGGTGGTAAAAGCTTTACATTTAACTCTAAAACATCGGCGACAGATGTGTATAACCATATTTGTGCTTGTGCTGCACCACCAAGAACCGAATATCAAGCCATTACATCAACTAATTGGTCAACAATCAAATTAAAGGGAATTCTTGATCCCGATAATGGTATCGATACTGATGACGATGGCTTGACCGACTGGGAAGAGGTAGATATTGAACGTATTTTCTTTAGTTCAAATGGTTCTGCAAGTCTTCCGACTCTTGAGGAATGTATGACTATGTCTGGAAAGTCCTATGTGAAAGACGGTGTGGCGAGATATTATGGTCCGGACTTCGTAGGTCCGATACCCTATCATATTTACATTCTTCCATTAAAATCAGATCCTACCGAAATAGATACGGATTATGATGGAATTGAAGATGCCAGAGAAGATACCTACAAACGCCTAAACAATCAGTTTTTTGTGACATGGAAGACGAAAATTAAATCGGACAGCGTGCAATGTAATAATATATCCTACACGATGGACTATTCTCAGTTCTTTAATCAGAACACCGAATACAATCGTAAAATCAGCACAGTTTCATCGCTGATGGCGGGATTGGCTTACAATGATCAGAGCTTAGTTGACGAACCTGATAAAACAGGTAATGATAGCTATGTTGATCAGTTTCTACGCAAGCATGGCATGGCAGATGTGCGAACATATAAATTAGAGGCAATGTATAGCGATCAACATGTTACAGATGTGACTTTTGGACATCGCCGTGTCAAGTATAATGGGCAATTTAAGGAAATAATTGCCGTAGTCGTTCGGGGAACGCAACCAGATTCAATTGAGGAATGGTCAAGCAACTTTGATATCGGTTGTGACAGTATATATGAAGGGAACGGATTAATTCCCAGAAACGAGGACTGGAAAGTTAAAGAGAATCATATGGGCTTTGATATTGCTGCAACACGCGTGATCAAGCTGCTTGATGAGTATCTTTCTCAAACCAGAGAACTGGATCATTCGGTTAAAAAGGCATTGTGGATTACTGGTCACTCAAGAGGCGCAGCAATTTCAAACATTGTTGGGTCTAGATTGGATAGCAAATATGAGACATTTGTTTATACCTTTGCTACTCCCAGAACAACTACGGTTTCCGAGGAAGTAGCCAAATCTCACAAGAGCATTTTCAATATTATTAACAGTGATGACATAATTCCGGATATGCCCTTGGCATTTTGGGGATTTAGACATTATGGTAATGATATACCAATTAGTGTTGCGGAAAATTACTCGGATAAGTGGAATGTCTATACATCCAAATTATATGTCTCTAACCAAGAAAAAAAGAGGGATCTTTTGACTTCATTTGAGACAATAGCCAAGAATAGGAATGATTGTTATATTTTTCATTGTGAGTGCCATAGCGGAGGTTCTGAAATTGAAAATGGTACACATGTGCGCGTTTATGGGAATAGAAGCAATCTCATCGTTACATACGGAGAACCTTATCAAAACTTTAAGTTTGATGGAGATAATAGATTTCAATATTATCTTGAATGCCAAACTGCCGCATATTTTATGCAATTTCTTGCGAGAATTGCAGCAACACAAAATGCTTCTTTGTCTGAGATATGCTTTAT
>CAYPWI010000125.1:0-6565 GCA_964414395.1 uncultured Ruminococcus sp. | reverse complement strand
GATACCGACTTCAACGGCGTTGTAATGCTCAACGGCGGTCAGATGGCGGACGGCAACAAGGCTGTAAACGGCAAGTTTGATTATGTAAACCCGAGTACCGCTCCCAACAAACTTGGCAAGAACGACGTGAATGTTCTCGACGAGAATGTATGGGACGACACCGGCGCGGCTAACGCTGCTTGGAAACAACTGAACAGTGCTTGGACAAGAGAGCAGGGCAAGCCCGCTACCAACGGTCCGGAGTCTGTTGATATTACTTTCCAGTATGACAAGTCTACCACCTCTTGGAAAGCTATCAGCGCTAACAACGGCGCTACCATCAAGAATGTCGGCACCGTTGCTACAACTAACGGCGGCTTTAAAGTTCAGATCGGCGGCACAGATGTTGCAAACGTAGTTCTTGATCAGTCTGTTCTCGGTCAGAGCGACACTGTTACTTTGACCTTTAACAATCCCTCTACCGGTATCTCTGCACCTACGAACGCGGGTTCTACGGTTGCTGATGACACCAATTTCAGCGAACACGACCTTGCGCTGAACATTGCTAACAACTTGAATGTTGCGGCCGGTTCGCCTGATCCTACTGCAATTAAGGCTTTGGCAGATGCAAAGACCGCACAGGGAACTGCGCAAGCCGATTTTGACACCAAGATTGCTGCTACAAATACTGCAAAAGGCAACTGGGACGCTATGACAGCTCTTGGTAAGGATGATACTGATACAACAACTAAAGGCTTCCATGACGCATACGATGCTGCAAAGGCTATTTCGGATGCTGCTCAAACTGCTTTGGATGCTGCTAACAAGGCAGTTGCAGATGCTACACCCGCTGCTAATAAGATCGAGCCGATTGACGCCAGCAAGATGACCGAAGATGTCAATAAGTTGTATGAAGAACTGAATAACGCAACATTTACTGCGTCTTACTCCACGCACGCAACTGAGGGTAAGGATTTTGTTATCAAGCTCCAGAACGGCACCGAGTTGTTTGACGCTGACGGTACTGATGCAGCTGGCACAGATTTTGTTGTTGGCAACACAACGTTTACTTTGACCACAGATACCGATGCGGGAACAGTAACGATTAGCACCGAAGGCGGTCCCAATGCTGCCGGCGCAACAACGTTCTTTGTTATCACCGCTGCTACCCAGGAAGATGAGGTTGCAGGTACCACAAAGAACTCCACCGGTTCTATCACGTGGGATCTGGCAGTTGATAACAACACATATGACAAAGGCGCTAAGCCCACTGTTGAAGTAGCTAAGACCGGTAATGTATCCAAGGCTAATAGCAACACTGCTGCTAACGCTCCTTTGACTTATACCGACCACCTCGTTCTCCAGACTGGCGCTCGTACTAAAGACAGCGTTGACTTCACAATGGAGTACTCCACTACTGGAATGGGCGACCTCAAGGCTAACCTGAACATCAGCTCCAGAGCTGACGGTCTGAACACCGCTAACCTCTCGCTGAACACCCAGGAGGACGCTAACTACGCTATCGACAGAATCGATAACGCTATCAACAAGGTTTCCATGGTTCGCGCTACATTCGGTGCAACTCAGAACCGTCTCGAGCACAAGATTGACAACCTGACCACCACAGCGGAGAATATCCAGGAAGCGGAGTCCTCTATCAGAGACACCGACATGGCTTCCGAGATGATGAACTACACCAAGTTCAACATTCTCCAGCAGGCAGCTCAGTCTATGCTCGCTCAGGCAAATCAGCAGCCGCAGTCCATTCTGCAGCTCCTCGGCTAATAAACGCAAAGCGGCTTGATCGGAGGTCCGTATGGCTGAAGAAAAGAAGTCGCCAAAGAGCGGGGTATTGATCATAATACTGATCGCTATCCTGCTCCTCCTTGCGGGAGCTGTCCCGGTATACTTCGTGATACGCGACAGCCTCCCCGTTGAGGAGAGTTCGGTGACGGGCGGAAATGTGATCCCGAGCGAAGTCCAAACAGGGGAAAGCTTGAATGTCCAGGACAATCAGATCCCCATAAGCTTCGACCCGATCGCCCGAAGCACGGACGGCGAAAACTTCACCTGCGCCATAGGAAACCCCGCGGGAGCGAAGTACGATCTGTATCTTGATATGCGGTCGGACTCCACTCTCAAAGAGCAAGTTTATTTGTCGGGTCTGCTCGCCCCCGGACAGGGGATAACGAGCTTTAAGACGAGCAAAAAATTTCCAAAAGGCAACACGGACATAGTTCTTGTGTTTACGACCGTGGCTGACGATCATAAAACCTTAGTCGCGCAGTCGATGATGGTGCTGACGCTTGCGGTCGAGTGATCTGACGAAAGGATGTGTGTCCGATGAAAAAAGTATTTGCGGGGTTTGCGGCTCTCGCGGTTCTCTTGACTTCCACGGCAACGGCGGCGTATGCCGATGACGGAAACGTCTTCACATACGACATAAACGCCACGACTATAACGGCTCCCGTCAATGTGGTCGTGCCGGCGAATGTCACCGCGTTCCTCAATCCCTATGATACGACGGTCGTTTTTGACCGCAGCACCCTTGAACCCGACGCGAACGCGGTCGGTGAAGACCGGTTGGAGCTTAAGGGAGACATTGTGTCGCCCGTGTACACGATCGAGAATATAGGCGAAGCGCCCATATCTGTCTATGTAAGCGTTTCCGGCGATCCGCTCGGCAGCGCGGTGCTTACCGACGCTGACGACAACGGCGGAAAGTGGGATCCTTTGGACAAAACGCGGGGCGTGGCTCTCTGGATAACGGGCGGGCTCGATAAGAGCGCCGTTCAGACAGACGAGTATGACGTTTCTCAATCGATCGCTATCAGCGAAACGGAAAACACCCGGACGATGATCGAACAGATCGACGCTTCGGGCAAGGGATATTTCAAGATCAACGGCAGTCTCAACAAAAACTTCAAGGGTTGGGAAGAATCCGACGGAGTACATATCAACATGGCTCTGAAGGTAGTTCCCGCCGAGGTTTGAGTTAGACTTGCCAATAACATTTGTCGGAGGTCGAGATGGCTGAAGAAAAGAAGTCGTCCAACAAGACGGTCATCATAATCTTGCTGATCGTCATTATACTGCTCCTCGCGGGAGTGGCGGCGTTCTTTATATGGAACGCCAACAAGCCCAAGGAGGAAGAAAGCACCGGCGGAAAACAAATTCCGCTTGAAGTCAACGCTCATGTTATGACTTCTGATCAAAATGAGGCTTGGAACAGTATGTTTGAGGAAATGAAGGACAATGAGATCCCTGTCAGATACTCACCCACTGCGATAAGCACGGACGGCAAGAATTTTGGCTGCGAGATAGGAAATCCCATAAGCGCGCCGCATTATATGTATGTTGATTTGTATACAGATGCGACACTTACCGAGGAGATCTATCTCTCGGGGTTGCTTGCCCCCGGTCAGGGCATTACCTCGTTCTCGACAAGCAAAACATTCCCTAAAGGGGATACCGACACGGTTCTTGTTATCACAACTGTAGACGATGATCAAAAAACTCTCATAGCGCAAACTATGGTTGTTTTGACATTGTCTGTAAATTAAATACGTTCTGAGGAGGACAAAACTATGAAAAAGATTTTAGCCGGTATTCTTGCTGCTGCTACCATGATGACTGTGGCTCTCAGCGCTTCCGCTGCTACGACTACTGACAAGACCGTCACCAAGGCAGGCGACGTTACTTATGATGTATCTGTAACGGCTCCCAAGATCACTCTTGATCTGGTTCTTCCCGCAAAAATGCTTGCTGCTCTTAACCCCTATGGAGCTGAGCTTAAGTACGATCTCACTGATGACACCAAGAAAGCCAAAACCGGTGTTGTAGGTACAGCCCACAAGATCTCAAACAAGAGTGTTGATTATGGTATATATATCGACGCGTCTGCTACGACCACTGTTACTACTTCCGATAAGACCAAGTGGGTCGTAAAGAGCGACGCTGCCGACACTGCCGGTACCAAGGGCGCTGCGATGGCATTGGTTGCTGCAGCTACTGCCGCTAACGTTAATCCCGCGACTTTCCCGACTACCGAGAAGGGTGCGGCTGCGACTGTAGACAGCGTAATGCACTTGGATTCTACAAAGGCGGCTGATAAGGATGCCGGTACTGTTGCCGGTCAGGTAACCAAGAAAAAGTTTGTATATATTAAGGGTGCTACGGACGCCTCTACTCCTAGCGATGCTTACATTGGCTTGACCGGTAAGCTTGCTGAATCCAAAGCTGACGGTAGCGCTGACGTTGAGTGGAAAGAGGACGACGCTATCAACGTAAACCTCGTTCTCAAGATCACCGCAGGTCCGAAGACCTTCCCCAATCCGTGATTTAACGGCACACGTTCTTAATTTAAAAACTTAACAGTTTTATCCCCCTCGGGAAACCAGGGGGGATTTTAAGAAAACCAACCGGGAGGATAAGCTATGAAAAGATTTATAGCAAGTTCGCTTGCGGCGTTGTCTGTCCTCTCCGTGTCCGTACCCGCGTATGCCGCAACAACAAAAAATCTAACACGTCAGGGAGAAGTATCCTACGACATAGTTGCGCAAAGACCGAAAGTCGTTTTAAATGTGGTTTTGCCATCCAAAATAAAGGCGGCGCTGAATCCCTACGGCAACGAATTCCAAATTGACGAGCTGAATACGATACACACAAATAACGGTATCGTAAGCGTGGCGTATCCCGTGCTGAACCTTGACACAAATTACGGCGTATTTATCGACGCTATAGCCGTGACAAGCACCTCGGGCAAAAACTGGTCCGTGACCACGGACGCCCTCACAAATGGCGTAAAAGGCGCGAATATGTCAGTGACCGCTTCAAAAACCGAGGCAGGCATAATGACATACTCCAACGTGAATAAGGCGGCGACAAGCGCGACGAGCCAAGGCAATCTGCCGCTCGACTCGACCGTACCCGCGGACAAAACCAAGGGCATAGCCAAGGGGCAGACCTCTCAGCAGAAGCTCGCGTATATCCCCGCCTCCGCGGACGGCACCACGGCACAGACGGTCTATATCGGCTTTTCCGGGGCGCTCGCCGAGGATTCCGCCGATACTATCGTCAACTGGACGGACACCGATACCATCAACGTTAATCTTGTATTGAAGCTGACGCCCGGACCCAAGACCCTTTGATCGGGTCGCTTGAGATCATCGGCTTCAATTAAACGATCGCCCCCGTGAGCTATGGCTTGCGGGGGCGATCTTTTTAAAAAGTTTATAAAAACACTTGACAAAAAAGAATAGATGTGTTATAATATAAATGCAAGAATGTAGAACACGTCAAACTGTGCTCACAAAAATTTTCCCCCGCGTACTGCAGCTCGCGGGGGCGATTTTTTAAATCCTTTTCGGGCTCACCAAGTTACTTCCTACCATCGAGCCACTTGCATATGTATCTTGCGATAACATTTGCCATGATGGTATACAAGAATGTAATAAATTCCGTCACTTGTACTCACCTCATTCCGCAAATGCGTCCGGAAGTAACCGGCAAGTATATTATACCACATTCAACAAAATATGTCAATGAATTTGCAAAAAAGGGTTGACAAATCGAAATAGATGTGATATAATGAAAATACAGGAAGTGGACTTTCCAATATTCAGTTCACCAAAAGATTTTCCCCCGCGATGCTCGATTTCGCGGGGGCGATCTTTTATGGATGATTCTTTAATTCTTGCCATTGACTCACCAGGTTACTTGTCGCCGTCGAGCCATTTGCAAACGAATCTTGCGATAACGTTTGCCATGACGGCATACAGGAAGTTAATGAAACCTTCCATTCAGCTCACCCCCTTCCGTAAAAACGTCCGGAGTGTAACCGGCAAGTATATTATAGCATATCCGACAAAATATGCCAATTCTTTTCGCAAAAGGGTTGACAAATCGAAATAGGTGTGATATAATAAAAATACAGAAAGTGGACTCTCCAATGTTCACAGCACCAAAAGATTTTCCCCCGCGAGTGGCAGCTTGCGGGGGCGATCTTTTATGTATGATCCTTTGGGGTCTGTGCTTGGTTCACAGGTTACTTATCACCGTCGAACCATTTGCAAATGTATCTCGCGATAACATTTGCCATGACGGCGTACAGAAAGTTTACAAAACTCTCCATTCGCAGCACCCCCCTTCCGTAAAAACGTCCGGAGTGTAACCGGCAAGTATATTATAGCATATCCGACAAAATATGTCAATTCTTTCCGCAAAAGGATTGACAAATCAAAATCGGTGAGCTATAATATAAATGTAAACACCCAGGAAAGTTTACACCATACGCGTACACAAAAATTGCCCCCTATGAGCTGACACTCACGGGGGGCGTTTTTTGTTATGGCTTAACAGGATCACTCACAATAAAAATCCCGCCGTGAGAACCCTCACGACGGGATTTTCTATATGCTTATTTTACGATATCACTCGAATTCCAGCGCCTCGCCGCCGCCGAGATACATTATCCTGTCTCCCAATATCTCGTCCATAATATCGAAGCCGCGGAAGCCCGTGCAGTGACAGGCGTAGATCTTCTCCGCGCCGGACAATTTCAGCGCCCTCGACTGCGCCGTAACGT
>CAYPWI010000124.1:3462-6575 GCA_964414395.1 uncultured Ruminococcus sp. | reverse complement strand
TATATGAACGAGCTGAAAAAGCTGGACAAGTCCGAGTTTATGGACGAGTTCAATCGGTATAAGGGCAAGTATGCGCTATAATAAGACCCCGCGGGCGAATGCTCCGCGGGGTCAGTGTTTTAAGAAAATCAAGTAAGATACTTTTTGGTGTGTTCCGTCTGCTCAAATCGCAGTGAGCCGTTTGGCTCTTTGAAAATTGACAGAACGATCGGCATAGGGGTTTCATCGCACAGCCCCGCTTTTCCTTTTTCGGGATCGTGATACAGCAAAAAAAGATCGGTCTTGCTCCAGCTCTTGACAAGCTTCTTTGCTTTTTCAAAATCGAAGCCGTTAGTCTCACAATACCCTTTGATCTCATCTGACCAATCTACAAACATCTTGCACATAAAATCACCCCTTTTCAAATGTTTGATAACGCCCTATTGAATCATAAATAACACTGACCCTTTGTGGGAAACAATTAAGAATAAGATAATCACCATCAGATGGTGTTTTGACATTAACCCCTACACCCGGGTGTGTATGTCCGCTCCATTTGTAGCCCTGTGACGCAAGTGCTTGAGCTTCGTCCAAGTCGATGTTTACTTTGTATGCGTTCCCGCGGATGATCAGCCGCTCGTTGTTCTTTGTAAACATCGCGAACTCGTCTCCGGTTCTTGCCGTAAGTGCGGATAGATCCGCCATATTTACCACCTTTTCGACACGGTTATGCGGGAGTTGAACTCGGGCAGAAATTCCAACAAGGCGGCTTGGCGGTTGTTGAGTGCAACATCGAAATGCAAGATCGCAATGGGTTTTCCTTTTCCGTTGTGTCTTTGTTCAATAGGACTGTCAATGCTTGAGATAACCGCACCGTCACTTTCTGATCTCATTATATCACCTTTCGGGAAATTTGTCAATGGTCAAGTATTTTCTCCATACCGATCTTCTGAACTTGCAGCCCGCACTTCTCGTAGAACTTCATAGCGGACTCATTGCACGCCCAGACGTTCAGCGTGACGTTATAACAGCTTTGTTCCTTGGCAAATTTCAGCACATATTCGTAGAGCGAGCGCCCGACGTGCAAGCCGCGCGACTTCTCGTCAACGCACAGATCGTCGATATAGAGCGTCGTGAAATTCGGGGTGTTCCTATCCTCGTGACGTTGGAACACGCAGAACGCGTAGCCTTGCACTATCCCGTTATGCTCCCCGACGAATATGGGGCGCTCGTCATCCGCTATGATATCGGCAAGCTCTTTTTCGTCGTACTTTGTCGTGCCGCTCTTGAAGAGATCGGGTCTGCCCTTGGCGTGGACTTCCAGCACCTGTGATAAAAGCTCCATAATGCGGGGAATGTCGCCGCCTTCGGCTCTTCTGATTGTAATTTCCGTATATATCACCGTCTTTTTAAAATAAGTCGTTTATCTGAACCGTACATAATACTCGGCTTCGGCTTTTTTCTTCTTTTTGTTGAGAACAAGATCTACTATGGAGATGATCAGTACAAAGATCGAAACTGCATGTGTTGCCGCCGAGATAAGCGGATCCGTGCCGACGTAGATATCCGCTTCAAGCGCGTTGAACAGCGAGAAAAACAACATCTCAAAGCAAAACAGCCCGAATACCTCCATTCCCGATATTGCGCTTATGACGATAGGCGCGACGCCGCGAAGCCATATTGACAGCGCCGTAAGCACTATAGCGGGGAAGACTCCGAAAACATAGAACATAGGTCGCGGGTCGGTCATTTCTTTGTCAAACTCCCAGATCTCGTTTACCTTGTCCCAACGCGAGATAAGAATTACCGCCTTTGTGATAAGGCAAATAAGCAATATCAGTGTGAATACGATATTAAGAATAAGTCTGACCTTTTTAGGCAATCGGTTCACCTCATTCGGTTATGTCAAAGCGCTCCTCGCCGATCGTTATGCCAGTTCCGACGAAGATAGGCGCGGCTTTCCCGCTTGGGACGGTTTTCTCGTCGCCGTTGGGGAGCGTGCAGTTCCACTCCTTGTCTGTGTGGTTCTTTAAGCCCCACAAGGCGGGGTTTACCTTGTTGCGGACTACCTCGGCGGCAAGGTTCTCTTCCTCGTCGAACATCTTCGCGCCGTCGAACAGCAGGATGCTGCTCTTCGCGCCGACCAGAGACAGCGGTTTCGCGTAATGAACGCCGCACGGGCAGATGAGTTTTCCTTCCGCGTCTGTTTCCACGGCGGGGAGGAAGTTCTGTATCCCGCAGGTGCAGGCGGTTATGTCGCCGCGCATACGCTTGAGCAGATCCAGCCACTGCTTCTCGATAAGCCGCTTGGACGGTTCGTTCAAGCCCACGGTGAACGAGAACTCAAACGCCTCGCGGATATAATCGGGCATAATTCTCCAGAATTTTATAATATTGTTATGCACGCCGCGCACGGGGCGGTTGGTGTCATTGTCGGGGTCGTATACGAAGATAGGCTCAAATCCGTAATGGCGGCGCTCGGCTTCCTCGGTGAGACAGACGCTTTTCAGCACCTTATTTCCCTCGAGCGGGTCTCCGCGCAGCAATAGCCTAAAAAGCACCACCGCCAGCGAATAGCGGTCGGTGTATTTGTCGGGCGCTTTCTCGCCGCGGACGATCTCGGGCGCCATATAACCGGGCTTTCCCGCTATGCCGAGATGTTCCCCGTAGGGCGCTATGTTGTCGCAGTCGCAGATCAGCACGTCTCCGTCCGTCGGGCGAATGAAAAATCCTCCGTCGTTCAGATCCTGATAGCTTCTGCCGCTGTTGTGAAGTTCTCTGAAAGCGGACGTTATGCGGATCGCCGAATTCACCACCGAATACAGCCCCGAGAGCTTCACGCGCGCGTTCAATATATCATGGAACGGCTTGTATTCGCTCGGGATCAAGTCCATAAGGAACCCGAATGTCCCGTCATAGTCCGCCGTGAGGTATCTCGGCATCAGGAACCACTTCATGGAGAAGTTGGACTTGTCCTCGGATATCCGCCTCAGATTTTCGCGGAACAGATCGGGGCGGCGCAGCTTATTCGGAAAATACATTTTCAGTGCGTAGTCCTTGCCCGCGAATTCCGCGCGGTAGACCGTGCCCTGACCGCCCGAGCCGAGCACGGCTTTTACCTCCGCGCTGCCGCC
>CAYPWI010000124.1:0-3362 GCA_964414395.1 uncultured Ruminococcus sp. | reverse complement strand
AGACCGTGCCCTGACCGCCCGAGCCGAGCACGGCTTTTACCTCCGCGCTGCCGCCAAGCTCGAGCGGGATCTTGTCACCAATTTTCAGCATTTAGAAGCCGCCTCCGGTCAATGATTCAAAGCTCTCTTCCGCGGAGGTCTCGGCGGCGTTGCCGCACCACTCGCAGACCGTTTCGTTCTCGCCGTTCCAGCAGGTGGTCTTTCCACATTCGCTGCACTGGAAGAAGCCCTTTGCGCCGCAGTGCGGGCAGGAGGGGTATTCCGTCGTCACATAGACGTTGCCCGAGATCTCGGTGTCGCCGAACTTCTCGCGCCCCGCGGTGTGCTCGCTCACCTTGAACGCCCATGTCGCGTACCACGCGCCGTCCTCGCGGACTTCGGCGCGGATGCCGAACAGATCGTGCGTTTCCTTGCATTTCGTTAAAATGACTGCTGCTTTCATAACTTATCCTCCATAATATTCCGCTGACTTCGTAAAAGCCGTTTATTCTGATTTGTACCCGAGAGCCGTAAACATTTCAATATCCTCGGGATCGGGGTCCCCGTGAAAGATCTCCTTGATGGTGAGCGCCCTTTCGCGGCAGCCCGCCTTGCCGCCCTTGACAAAATAGGTGATTAGTTGAAAATTTTCACCGCACTCGTAACTTAGCTCGTAATCCGCGGGCTGTGCTTCCATGACCGCGTCAACAAGCGCCCGCGCCGCTTCTTCGCCGCCCTTGGCGTACATCACGGACGGTCGGTCGGAGTGGTCGTCCACAAGCAAGTATTCCGTTCTGCCGTCGGGAGTACGAGCCGCTATCATATACGAGTAAAACGCCTCGTCGGCAATTTGGTCGGGTTCTCCGAACATCGCCCAAAGCTTTCCCAATAACAGCGTGTCAGTCTCATATCCCGCTATATCGTCGCTGCCCAAGATCCGCAGGATCTCGACCGCGGGCGGAGCGTTTTTGCGCTCGGAGGGAGCTGCTTTTTCAAACCTGTAAAGTCCCATGATCTATGTTCCTATCGCCGTCACTTCAATTTTTTGAGTATCTTCGCCGCTTCCTCGTGACCGTTCTCGGCGGCGAGCGCGAAATATTTTCTGGCTTCCGTCATATCCTTGGGAACATATACGCCCTTGAGGTACATCACCCCGAGATTGTACTGCGCTATATTCATGTTCCCCTCAGCCGCCTGCTTGAACCAGCGGAACGCCTCGGCGGGATCCTTCGCCGTGCCGCTGCCCGTATACAGGCACTTCCCGTAGGAGCACATAGCCCTTAAGTGCCCGACTTCGGCGGCGCGCTTGTAGAACACCGCTGCGCCTTCCATATCCCGTTCCGCGAGACAGCGCCGCGCGGACTGATACAGCTCCTCGCCGTCGTTGGCGAGCGGCTCGGGCACTTCGGTCTCGGGGGGCATATCGGGGAGGATACCGCTTTCGGCGGTCTTCTTCCACTTCTCGGCGAGGGCGGGGTCTTTCTTGGTGTGAACGCCGTTCTCGTAGCACATGGCGATCATCTTCGCCGCGTCGGCGCAGCCCTTCTTGGCGGCGCCGAGGAAGCAGTCGAACGCCTTCTCCTCGTCTATCTCGCAGGCGATGCCCTCGGCGAAAAGGTAGCCCTCCATATATTCCGCCTGAGCCACGCCGTTCTCCGCGGCGCGGATGAACCACTCCAGCGCGCCCGGCGCGTCCTGTGTGCCGCCGCGTCCTTCCAGCAGATAGCTTCCCATATAATACTGAGCCTCGCCGTGATCTTGAAGCGCCGCGCACTCGAACCAGTACATCGCCTTCTCATAATCGTGGATCCTGTCGAAGTGCCGACCGAGCGAGTATTGCTCCGCCGCGTCGGTGATGTTCTTCTTGGACTCCGTTTCGGAGGCGGGGGTGGGTTCGCCTTTGCGGAACGAGATCTCGCAGCCCACCGCGCTGCCGACCGCTTCCACCATCTCGGCGGCTACGCGGTTCTTTATACCCAGCTCATCGCGCAGGGACTTCACGCAGCCCGACGCTGCCGCGCAGCGGACTTCAAAGGGCTTCGAGCAGACCGCCGAGAGCTTCTTCGCGCAGCCGTCGTATAATACCACATGAGCCTGCCGCCGCACCGCGGGTTCCTTGGGGAAGAAATCCGCTATCAGCGCGTCGGCGCGGCGTATATCCAGCAGCACGTCCTTGCCGAACTTGTCGGTTATGTAACCGAGCACGCCCTTGAGGTCGCGGATCGCCTCGCCCTTTTTTGTGTGGACCGTCCTGCAATAGCCGCAGTAGTCCTGCTTCTTTTCGTCAAAGGTCCTTCCGCAGCGCGCGCATTTCATCTGCAAGCCCCCTAAGTGTTGTAATTACAAAATCATACACTGTATATTGTACCATATTTTAAAAGATTTGTCAATGTGTTGGGGGACAATTCTTACTTTTTTGTGAAGTTTTCTAAAACGCGTTGACGGTTTTCGGGAGAAATGCTATAATAGTTGATAGTAAATAGTTGTTAGCGGTTAGTTGTTGAGCCGAAGCGTGCTTCGGAACGATAATCGGCAGCTGACTGTCGGTCGGGGGTACGCTTATGTGGAATATTCTTTTGTCGGCGCGCGCTTACGGGGTTTATGAAGCCGTTCCCGAGGCTTTGGCGGCAGCGGTGGTATATCTTGTTATCCGCGTTATATTGCTGAAGAACGGGGTCGTAAGGCGCAAGAGCGTTGCTTCGGAGATAGCCGGCGTGCTGCTCGCGGGGTATATCGCGGCGCTTTTGGACATAGTTTGGTTCTCGCGGTGGAGCGGGTGGGAGGAATTTTCTTATAGAAGTTCCCATATCGCGGAAATGTTCTGTGATCGGTATCATTACACGAATAACGGACGGGTGATGCGCTTCTTCTCGGACGAGCTGCTTGGCTACGAGCGTTTTGAGGTGTTGGCGAATGTGGCTCTGTTCGTGCCGCTCGGCTTTCTGCTGCCGATCTTTTGGAGAAAGCTCCCGTGGTGGGCGACCGATCTTATCTGCCTCGGTGCGACCTGCGTTGTTGAGTTCGTTCAGCCGCTGATCGATGGGGTGTGCGACCTCGACGACATTATAGCGAACGCTTTGGGCGGGGTCATCGGGTGCGGGCTGGCAAAAACTGTAATTCTTATTAAAAAGAGCGTTAAAAATCGAAAAAAATCCCCTTGATATACTTGACATTATTATAATAAAGGTGTAAAATATAATTGTATGTTTATGTGCCGATCTTTAAAAGAGATTCACATTATGACGGCGCGTCAATGTGCCTTGCGGGCGCAGGGACGTATCGCAGAACGATGCAATTCGCAAAAGCAGTTGGCGGTTCGGTTCGCGGCGAAGCCCCAAACCCCACCGTCAGCCGGCTCGCAAAGTTTTTGCGCGCCGCGCGCC
>CAYPWI010000123.1:0-6597 GCA_964414395.1 uncultured Ruminococcus sp. | reverse complement strand
CGGGTTGGGCTTCATTAAAGGCTCGGTGAAGCTGATGACTCCCGAAAATTTGCCTATCCCGCATATCGGATGGAATTCTCTGGAATTCAATGAAAAGTGTCCGCTGCTTAGCAAGTGCAAAGACGGGGATTATGTCTATTTCGTTCATTCCTACGCTGCGGAGTGTCCGTCGGAGAACGTCGCGGCATACTGCGATTACGGAATGAAGGTGCCCGCGCTCGTGTTCTCGGGGAACATTTACGGAGCGCAGTTCCACCCGGAGAAGAGCGGGGAAACGGGACTGAATATTCTCCGAGCGTTCAATGAACTATGATATTTCGAGAAGAACAGGGAGATCTGTTCAACGAGGAAATTCTTCTTGAATACACGCTGTGTCACTGTATAAGCTCGGATTTTGCGCTGGGCGCGGGAATAGCAAAGCAATTCGCGAAAATGGGCGTTAAGAAAATGCTCTGTGCAGAGTACCCTAAGCATTGGGATGGCAGGGGATACTGCTTGTTTGTTGAACTTGACAGCGTTTCTGTCGCTAATCTCGTAACAAAGGAGCGGTATTTCCACAAGCCGACGCTTGAAACGCTGCGGCAGTCCTTGGATGATCTGCGCGGACAGGTTCTTGGACGCGGTATCTCGAAGCTCGCTATGCCAAAGATAGGGTGCGGGCTGGACAAGCTGCAATGGGAAGATGTACGCGAAGTTATCAAGGAGGTATTCGGTTCGGACGAAATTGAGATTTTGGTGAGATATCTTTAAAAATTACGTAAAAGTCGAATTTTACGTAATGCAATATTGAATTCACAGGAGAAAAGCAGAAATATGGACGAGAAGCAGCTTTTGATCCAAAAGTTCGGGCTCAAGCACGAGGAAAACGCCTGGTACTCCGAAAAGGAGAATTCGCACAAGCATCTCATTTTCAAGGATTCGTTCGTCGAGCGGACGGACATTATCGGACTGCTGTTTCGGATAAACAAGCTGTGCATGGCAAAGGTGAAATATTTCCGCGGAAATATCGAAAAGTTCGAGCCGATGAAATATGATTACAAGCGCGGGTTTATCACAACGGAGCTGTGGGACGCGGATTTTCTGCGGCATAAGGCTTCGGGATATATTCTCGATTTTCGGTACTTGCAGACCATCACCGTGTATGATGATTTTGTGGCGCTTTGTCGGGAGCTTGAGAGCTTCGAACAGGAGCTTATGTGGGGAGTGTGTCTTGACAGTAATTTGCCGGAATTGTTTCAAACGGTAATTCAATATGAAACGCAAAATGACAAAGCGGTAATACTCCGGAGCGGACAAATCATTGAATTAAGCGAGATTAAGCCGCTGTATAATTCGCCGGAATTCGAGTACGACGAAAATGTCTGCCTTGAGGATCGCCCCGAAATTACGGGAAAAATTGCGCAAATATATTGGCATTTTGACAAGAAATGTTATTTTTACAAAATTGAGATAAACGGAAAGCTCAAAAGCACACGATATTTCGCAAAGGAACTTAAATCGTTGGAAGATAAGGAGCAAGGTCAATGAAAGCGCTTGAGATCGTGTGCGGCGGAATAAGCTCCGACGGGAAGTTCCTCACGGAGTACACAGGGCGCGGGGAGGACATCTCTCCCGAATTCGCGATCAAGGGGCTTTCTCCGAACGCCGTGTCTTTGATCATTACTCTCGAGGATATGAGCCATCCGATAAAGCGCTTTACGCACTGGGTGATATGGAATATCCCCGCCGCCGATGTGATACCGAGAGCTATTCCGCGCGGGAAGACGGTTTCAAGCTTGGGAAACGCCGTGCAAGGTGCAGCTTACGGCTTTCACCGCTACGCGGGACCGAAGCCGCCCAGTGGGAAAACTCACAGGTATCTCTTTACGATATACGCGCTGGACTGCTTGCTTGATCTGAAGCCGAGTTCTTCAAAAAGAAAAGTGCTCTACGCCGCGAAAGATCGCATTATCCAAAAGGGCGAGGTTAGCGGATATTATGAATAAATTATGAGGTGATTATTTTGATCATTTTACCGGCAATTGATATAAAGGACGGGAAATGCGTCCGCTTGTTCAAGGGGGACTATTCCACAGCGGAAAAGGTAGCCGATAACTTTCTTGATACCGCGCTTTCTTTTGAAAAAGCGGGCGCGGAATGGATACATATGGTAGATCTCGACGGCGCGAAGGAAGGAAAACCCATCAACACGAAGATATACAACGCCGTTGCGGAGAAAACTCACTTAAAAGTGGAAGTAGGCGGCGGCATACGGAGCCTTGAAACGATCGCCGAGTATCTTGAAATGGGTATCTCGCGCGTTATTCTCGGGTCGGCGGCTTTGAAAGATCCGCAGCTCGTTAAAGCGTCTGTAGAGAAATTCGGATCCGAAAAAATCGCCGTTGGGATAGACGCGCTGAACGGCATGGTCGCGACCGAAGGCTGGCTTGAATCCTCTAATGTGAACTATATCGATCTTGCCAATAAGATGATCTCATTCGGCGTGAAATACTTTATCTTCACCGATATTTCAAAGGACGGCACGCTCTCGGGCGTGAACGCCGAACAGCTTAAGACGCTGTATGACGGCACTCGCGGCGAGTGTAACATTATCGCCAGCGGCGGCGTTAAAACTATGGAAGATATAAAGATCTGCAAGGAAATGGGGCTGTACGGCACTATCTGCGGAAAGAGCATTTATTCGGGAAGTCTCGATCTTGCCGAGGCTATACGATATTCAAAATAAGGAGAAGGTTATGCTTGCAAAACGAATTATCCCCTGTCTCGACGTGCGAAACGGCAAAGTCGTCAAGGGCGTGAACTTCGAGGGCGTTCGGGACGTTGGCGACCCCGTGGAGCTCGCTATAGAATACAACAAGCAGGGCGCGGACGAGCTGGTGTTCTACGATATCACCGCCTCTTATGAGGGGCGCGGCGTTATGCTGGACGTGGTTCGGCGCACCGCGCGGAATGTATTTGTGCCGCTGTGCGTCGGCGGCGGTATCGCGTCTGTTGAGGATTTCCGCGATACGCTGAGGGCGGGGGCGGATAAGGTCTCCGTGAACTCGCAGGCGGTCAAGAATCCGAAGCTCATCAGCGACGCGGCGGAGATATTCGGGAGCCAATGTGTGGTGGTAGGTATCGACGCAAAGAAAAACGACAAGGGAAACTATTCTGTATTCATCAACGGCGGCAGAGTGGACGCTGACCTTGATCTCGGCGATTGGGTGAAAGAAATATCCGAGCGCGGGGCGGGGGAGATCTGCCTTAATTCTATCGACACCGACGGCGTTCGCGGGGGATTCGACATCGAAATGCTGAACTATGTCTGCGAGCGCGTGACGATCCCGGTCATCGCAAGCGGCGGGTGCGGGGCTATCGGGCATTTTTCCGATGTGTTTGAGAAGACGAATGCTTCGGCGGCTCTGGCGGCTTCATTGTTCCACTTTAAGGAACTGACTGTGGGAGAGGTAAAGGAGCATTTGAGGGGACGAAATATCCCTGTAAGGAGCGTGTGAGATGGCGGTCATTTTTTGCTTTTCGGGAACAGGAAACAGCCTTTTCGCGGCGAGACGGATCGCCGAAACACTTGACGCGAGAGTCTGCAATATGCACGACGCGCACTCGGTCGGCGAAGTGACCGATGATGTGATAGGGTTCGTCTTCCCGACCTATTACTGGGGTCTTCCAAAATCGGTGCGGAAATTTATCGGAACGCTGCATATCGCGAACAAAGACGCGTACATATTCGCCGTTACTACCTATGGGGGAGTTTCGATGGGCGTGTGCGACGCGGTGAATGTTCTTCTCAAAAGGCAGGGATTGAAGCTCTCGTACAGCGGTAAAGTCAAGATGGTGGAAAATTTTCTTCCCGGTATGTACTGCAATAATTCCGATGAACTGTGGGAAAAGTCCAATGCCGAGATAGATAAAATCATTGAAGACCTTTCTGTTCGCAAGAAAGTCCGCACGACATCTTATACGGCTCTCAACGGCTTGGCTCAGAAGACATATCCCGCTAATAAGCCCGGCTGCGCTGACAAATTCACCGTTGAAAATTGTATCGGCTGCGAGCTGTGCTCCAAGATCTGCCCTAACGGGAATATCGTTATTGAAAACGGTTCACCGAAATTCGGAGAGAACTGCGATCTTTGTCTGGGGTGTCTTAACAATTGTCCCGTGGACGCTATAGATTACGGAAAATCGACTAAGGGCAAAAAGCGCTACAAAAACCCGCGGATCCCCATAAGCGTTCTTATTGAACATAATTCCGGAAAAGAACAGTGAGAATACGGAGGGGCTATGTTTAATCTGTTTGGAAAGAAAAAGGACATTCCCAACAATGCAAGCGAGTATGTAAAGCAGCTTGCAGAAATGCTTGACTGCCCGTGCAAGTATTTTCCCAAGGAAACAAACCTGGACGTAATTATGAGTGCCTATAACGAGACGTTCGCCAAGCGCGAGATGGGCGGGTATACGCCGCTTATTATCGTGGCTGATGATACGCTTTTGGAAGTAGTCGGAGAATACGCGGGAACCGCGGAGGAGCTTCGAGCAAACCGTGATAAGCTGCTTGCTTCTCAGCCTATTGACGTTGACAAGTGGTTTCTTGACAGGCTCAACGCGGAAAAGGAAAGCATGGGAGATTATTGGAAAGAACTTGTCGCCGAAATTGAAAAGGATCCAGCCAACGCCACCGATAGATTTCTGGGAATCGAAGCATACGGAACAAAGAAAAGCGAGGAATGTATCTTAGCGAAGATACCGACCAAAGAACCGTGGGAGGTCTTCGCGTGGCTGCCGTTCGGCGGTTGGAATGAAGTTCCCATGCCTGAGGAGATCTTGTGGATCGCTAAGTACTGGTATGAGAAATTCGGGGCTATCCCCGCGGTGATGACGCGTGATATTCTGGAATTTACCGCCTCGCCGATAAAGGATGAAAAGACCGCCGCTGTGCTTGCGCTTCAACAGTTCGCGTTTTGCAGTGATATAGTTACACAAGGAGTTGAAACGATAGGAAGGCTTGCCGGCTCGCTTATGCAGTCGTCATCATGGTATTTCTGGTGGGACTAAAATGTACTAACCGGTGTTTTCCCTGTCGAAGGCAGGGAAAACACCGCTTCAATGAGGTGAAATAATGGATCTGAAAAAATATTTCAAGAAAGCGGAGCTTATTCCCACTATCATCCAAGACATTGAAAACGGGGAAGTGCTGATGCTGGCTTATATGAACGAGGAAAGCCTTGCCAAGACACTGGAGACGGGCTACACGTGGTTCTGGAGCCGTTCCAGACAAGAGCTGTGGAACAAGGGCGCTACCTCGGGGCACATTCAAAAGGTCGTCGAGATATACGGCGACTGTGACGACGATACTTTGCTTATCAAGGTAGAGCAGACGGGCGCGGCTTGTCATACGGGAAACAGAACTTGCTTCTTCAACAAGATAAAGTGACTTGACAAGCGGCTGATTTTCTGCTATAATTAAACAGTTCGATAAAGCAAGGCAGAGCTGCCGAGCGTATTATTAAGATAAGGAGACAATTTTTATGAGCGAAGCATTCAAGGAAATGTATGATGTTATAGTTGACCGCCGTGCCAATCCGCAGGAGGGCAGCTATACCTGTTATCTGTTCGATAAGGGGCTTGACAAGATCCTGAAAAAATGCGGCGAGGAATGTACCGAAATGGTCATTGCAGCGAAAAACAAGGACAACGACGAGCTTGCCAACGAGATAAACGACCTGTTCTATCATGTGGCGGTGCTTATGGCGGAAAACGGGCTTACCGTCGAGGAAGTGGAAGCCATTATGCGCGAGCGCAGCCAGAAGATCGGCAACCTCAAGCAGTTCCATGTAAGCGATCACAACACCTGATCGGAAAAGCGTATGTCGTGGATAATATGCCCGTGCGGTGAGATCCTGCACGACAACACCGATAACATCAGCTATAAGGGGCGCTTGCTTTCCGATAAGCAGTTCTTCCCATTACTCGATCTGGCGGATGAGATGATCGAATCACGAACGGATAACAGGGAAGAGCTGTCTATGAAGTTCCGGCGCAATATCGGAGAATATATCCGCTTCCTTGACGTTTTTCAATGCTATAACTGCGGACGGATACTTATTGAGGGTGAAAACCGTGAATTCTATGTCTTTAAGCCGGAGGGTCACGAAAACACCAAGCTGCTGGACGTTGAACCGGGAGAAAGGCAATGAAGAACGTGAGGCGGTTTTGCTCAAAATCGGACAATGTTGACGATTTTTTAACAATTTGTCGTTTTTGAGGAAAATATTGAAAAAAACTCTTGCTTTTTTGTGAAAAATATGGTATAATGATAATAATATCGGATAGCTATCCGAAATTCTATTTCAAAGGAGAAATTGATCATGTTGGTTTCCGCTAAAGAAATGCTTATCAAAGCGCGCGACGGCAAGTACGCCGTTGGTCAGTTCAACATCAATAACCTTGAGTGGACTAAGTCTATTCTGCTGACAGCAGAGGAACTGAAGTCGCCTGTTATTCTCGGTGTGTCCGAGGGCGCGGGCAAGTACATGACGGGCTACAGGACCGTAGTAGGTATGGTAAAGGGTATGCTCGAGGAGCTTAAGATCACCGTTC
>CAYPWI010000122.1:0-6626 GCA_964414395.1 uncultured Ruminococcus sp. | reverse complement strand
CCCTTCTCCCGAAGGGTTGTTCCCCCGAACCGCGCGGCATTACCCTGCCAAGGGTAAAAACAAATTGACGGCTTGAAAACAAATCAAAGAGAGAAAAGGCTCCGCGCTGAGCGGAAAAGGCTCCGCGCCGAGCGAAAGAGGCTCTGCGCTAAATCATAATTTACTTTATCATTACCAAAAAGGAAGTACTTTAATGAAGCCCATAGGACTTTATATCCACATCCCGTTCTGCCGCAAAAAGTGCCCCTACTGCGATTTTTACTCGGTGGGGTTCAACCCGGGCAGAACGCCCGAGTTCTGCGGCGATCTCGCGGAAAAGTACGCCGACGCGGTGATACGCAATATTCGTTATTATGATGAAGAATACGATACTGTATACTTCGGCGGCGGAACGCCCGTTCTTTTAGCAAAGCAAATACCGCGAATTCTCGCCGAATGTAGAATTAAAAACAGCGCGGAAATTACCGTGGAATGTAACCCGCTCGAAATGACCGACGAAACGCTGAAAATTCTCTATGACTGCGGCGTGAACAGGCTCTCGGTGGGTCTGCAATCCGCGTCGAATAAAGATCTCCGCTTTCTCGGGAGAACGCATACCTTCGAGCAGGCAAAGGACGCGATAATAAGGGCGGCGAACATCGGCTTCTGCGATATATCCGCCGATCTGATTCTCGGGCTTCCCGGGCAGGATCACGTGACCGCCGTCTATACGATATCACAGCTTCGCGAGCTGCCTATAACGCACATCTCCGCGTATCTTCTCAAGATAGAACCGAACACCGCGTTCGGGCATAATGTTCCAAGGCTCCCCGACGAGGACGAGACCGTAAATTATTATCTCACCATGGCGAGAATGTTGGAGGATCACGGGTTCAAGCAATACGAGATCAGCAACTTCGCCAAGGGTGGCATGAAAAGTCTCCATAATCTGAAATATTGGCGGTATGAAGATTATCTCGGCATAGGCGCGGCGGCTCATTCTTTTTATAAGGGAAGAAGATTTGCCATAGCTCGCGATCTGAAAGGATTTATCGCCGCCGATCATCAGAATGAGATCACAACGGACGAAGATCCGAACGAGCTTGAAGAGAGAATTATGCTCGGTCTGCGTCTCACGGAGGGTATTCCCGAGGAACTGTATTCACGCGTGGAAACCGCTCTTCCGCTTATTCCGCAAGAATATTATAAAATCGAAAACAAGCGGTTATCGCTCACGCCGAGGGGCTTTCTGGTCTCGAATGAGATCATCGCCACGCTGCTGAATAATTTGAAATGATCGCTCACCATATCCCGAAAAAATCATATTATATAGTGACGAACAGCGGTTCGTCTATTCTCTAAAAAGGAGTTTTTCATATGGCAACATTTTATAATAGAGCAACACTCACCTACAACGACGGCAGCCTCGATTCCAACGTGGTAACGGGCGAGCTTGCCGAGGTGCTCTCCATGACCAAGACCGCACTTGAGACGAGCTACAACCTCAGAGACCCCAACACCTACGTTGTAAACATCGTAAACTCGGGCAACACCCCGATCACGGGGCTGACCCTCACCGATAACCTCGGCGAGTACACTTATATTGCGCAGACGCTCACCCCGCTTGATTACGAGGCGGATTCCGTGAAATACTTTTCAAACGGCGTATTGCAGGCGGCTCCGACAGTGACCGCACAGTCGCCGCTTACCGTTACGGGGATCACCGTTCCCGCGAACGGCAACGCGCAGATCATCTACAAGGTGAATACCAACCAATACGCTCCGCTCGGCGCGGGCGCTCAGATCACCAATACCGCGACTTTGAGCGGCGCGGCGCTCCCGAATGACATCACGGACAGCGCGACGCTCGATCACGCGAACATTCCCGACCTGTCGATCACCAAGGCGCTCAGCCCCGAGACCGTGACCGAGAACAGCGAGCTTACCTACACGTTCACGATCCAGAACCGCGGCACGGCTCCCATCACGGCGGCGGACAACGCGTCCGTTACCGACACGTTCGACCCGAGGCTCAGCAACATCACCGTGACCCTCGACGGCAGAACGCTCATTGCGGGCACCGACTACACCTACGATGCCGAAACGGGAGTGTTTACCACCACGGCGGGTGCGATCACCGTTCCCGCGGCGGCGTTCTCCACCGACGCTACGGGCGCGTGGACAACAACTCCGGGTGTTACCGTTCTTAAAGTGACGGGCACGGTGTAAACAATTGATAATGGATAATTGACAATTGACAATTAAGCGGTTTTCCTCACTTTCGGGGAAAACCGCTTTTCTTCTTGTTTGGAAAAGTATAGATAATAAAACGAAAAAAATGAGGAACACCTTGACTTATGCGGATAAAAGCTATATAATTGAAGAGAAAGGGAGTGTCCCGGACTCAAAAGGAGTGATCTTATGAAATGTATCAGTTTGCAAAATTTCAAAGAATTCGGTGTACCGAACGCACCGAGTTTTTTGGAGAAATGTGAAAAAGCTCCGTATAAGGGACAGGAAAAAATAGTCGAATTCCTTAAAAACAAGGGTGAAGTCGGTGCCGCGGCTGCCGGGATATCCGTGGATGTTCTCACCGGTGAAGCAATACCCGGCGAGCGCGTCATAAAACACTCCGATAAATTCGGGTGGCTGAGCGATCTGGCGTATTATGTCGAAAAATATAATCTCCGTTTACCGAAGGAATTTGAAGATTATGTTTTTGATCAAGAATAAAAAGCAGCATTTACAAACAAAAAACCGGCTTGGAAAATTTCAAGCCGGTTTTATTTATGACTTTTTTGCCTTATGCTTAAATATCGTCCCGACCACCCAAAGCACTGTAGTCAGTGAAATGAAGATCAGCACGAACGAATTTATTTCCTCCTGCCACCTCAACGCCAGCACCGCCGCGTCTCCGGCAAGCGCGAAGAGGAACCACACGGGGAAGTAGCTGTTCAGACCGTTCCCGTTGTAGAACTTCCTCAGCATTACGGTAAACATTATCACCATGCCCGCCGAGACCGCTATCTCCAGCGGAATGAACACGTTTTTAAGCTCTATCTGCGTATGATACACAACAGGTATCGCCATTGAATACGCCACCGTGTACGCGAACGAGAGCCAGCTTTCCAAAGCGCCGTGAGTGTTCTTCACGTTCTGAACGGTGTGCAGCGCCATGGAGATCAGTATCATCCCGTAAGACGCGAACTGCACGGGCGGGATCGAACCCTCGGTGTGCACCATACCGCCCAGCAGAAGGATCCCCGCCGCGACCGCCAGATCTCCGAAAACATTGCCGCGCTTTTTCCCGTCATCGGGGTGTTTGATATCCCCCATCAGCTTCACAACGCCGTATATGTACGCCCCGAATATCCCGAAGACAGTCAGCGCGATCATATAATAATCCAGACTGTCAAGCTTCGACATATCCCCCGTGAAACAAACCACAAGGCTTATCACGCGCTCGACGGTCAGTATCACGAAATACAGCGCCAGAAAGACGAATTTTGCGACATCGAGCTTAGATCTTTTAGTGTTCTCCATCATCAACGCTCCTTTTAAATATAGTCACACCGCTATGTATTCGCCCGAAGACGACACCGGCGCGACATTCAAGGTAAAATCCCGTTCCTCGATAAATCCTTTGCTCTCGAGGAAGCGCCTTGTGCAGCCCGCCGCGGTCTCGGGGGTGTTGTTCTCCTTGGAAAGATGCCCGAGAATGAGATTGCGCGTGCCCGCTCGGACAAGCTCCGCCGCGTATTCCGCGCACGCGTCATTCGACAGATGACCGACGTCGCTCAAAATACGCCGCTTTAAGTCCGCGTGATAGCGGGTGTTGCGTCTCAGCATCTCAACATCGTGGTTGCTTTCAAGAAGAACGGTCTTCACGCCGCGCAGCGCCTTTTTCGTCTCCTCGGTAACTATTCCCGTATCGGTGCAGACCGCGAAGGTATCCCCGCCGAACTTTACCTTATACCCCACGCTGTCCGCGCAGTCGTGCGAGGTCTTGAAGCAGCTGACCTCAAACGCCGCGCTCTTATACCCGCCGCGCGAGTCGTAGACGGGCGTTTCCTCGGGTATCTTACCTTCCGCCTTGAGCGCCTTGGCGGTCTCCACAGTCGCGAAGATCGGGATCTTGGTGTGCTTTATCATCTGCTCGAGCGCGCGAATGTGATCAATGTGCTCGTGCGTGATAAATACAGCCTCGACCTGCGAAAGCTCCGTGTCGATAAGCTCGAGCGCGCCTTTCAGCGCACGAAAAGAACAACCCGCGTCCACAAGAATTCCGTGACCGCGGGTACCGATAAACGTAGAATTGCCCGAGCTGGATGAACAAATAGGATAAATTCTCGCCATTTTATCTCCTGATATAAATCAAGTACAAAGTGCGGTGTAATTATGATCATTACCATGTGATAATGAACATAACAGTCCGCACCGATTTCTTAAACTAACAGCTAATAAATATTCTCCGGGTACCGGTAAACGCAGAATTGCCCGAGCCGGATGAACAAATAGGATAAATTCCCGCCATTTTATCTCCCGATATAAATCAAGTACAAAGTGCGGCGTAATTATGATCATTACCATGTGATAATGAACATAACAGTCCGCACCGATTTCTTAAACTAACAGCTAATAAATATTCTCCGGGTACCGGTAAACGCAGAATTGCCCGAGCCGGATGAACAAATAGGATAAATTCCCGCCATTTTATCTCCCGATCGAGTAAACGGAAAACACAGCGCACATACGCTCATTATCAAACAATAACAAGCGTAACAGTCCGCTGCCGTTCCTTAATTTTAAATTTATACACCGTCAGCCCGCGTCAGATCGCCTTTTTCTGCGGCTGCTCGTTGACGGGATCGGGCTCGTCGATCTTTAAGATATTCGCGCCCAGAGAACGGAGCTTTATCTCCATATTCTCATAGCCGCGCTCCACGTGGAAGATATCGTATATCTCCGACGTTCCCTCGGCTGACAGCGCCGCGATTATCAGCGCCGCGCCCGCTCTGAGATCCGTCGCCTTTACGGGAGCGCACTTGAGCCGTTCTACGCCCTCGATAACAGCCACTCTTCCCTCGACCGAGATGTTAGCGCCCATTCTGCGCAGCTCGTCCACATAGCGGAAGCGGTTGTCGAAAATGCTCTCCGTCACCATGGAAGCGCCCTTCGCGCAGGTGAGCACCGCGGACATCTGCGGCTGCATATCGGTCGGGAAGCCCGGGTGCGGCATGGTCTTGATAGTCGTTCCCACGTAATTATCGCCGCCGATAACTCTTACAGCGTCGTCATACTGCTCCACCTGAACGCCGATCTTAAGCATCTTATTGGTTATAGGCTCTAAGTGCTTGGGGATAACATTCTTGATGAGGATATTCCCGCGTGTAGCCGCGGCAGCCGCCATAAACGTTCCCGCCTCGATCTGGTCGGGGATAACGCTGTAGGTCGTGCCGTGAAGCTCCTTAACGCCGCGTATTTTGATAACGTCGGTGCCCGCGCCGATTATATCCGCGCCCATGGAGTTCAGGCAGTTCGCGAGATCGACCACGTGCGGCTCCTTGGCGGCGTTCTCTATGATCGTCAGACCCTCCGCCTTCACCGCCGCCATAATGCCGTTAATGGTAGCGCCGACGGAATTCTTATCGAAGAAGATCTGATTGCCCACGAGCTTATCCGCGCGGAGATTTATCATGCCGCCGTCGAGCTCGCACTCCGCTCCGAGCGCGGTGAAGCATTTCAGGTGCTGATCTATGGGACGGTCGCCGAGATTGCAGCCGCCCGGCATGGACACGTGCGCGGAATGAAATCTTCCCAGCAGCGTCCCGAGGAAATACGTGGTAGCGCGCATAAGCTTTGCCTTCTCATACGGGATAGGCATATTGCGCAGCGGACGAGTGTCGATCTCGACAGTCGTCTTGTTGATCATACGGATATTCGCGCCCATTTCGGACATTATCTGTAAAGTGATGGTAACATCACTGATGCTCGGTATATTTTCAATAATACAAGGCTCGTCGGAAAGGATAGTCGCGGGGAGTATCGCCACGACAGCGTTTTTAGCGCCGCTGATAACGACCTCGCCGGAAAGCTTTCTGCCGCCGGTTATAACATACTTTTCCAAATAAACACTTCCCCCTGTCCCGCAACGGGACATGATAATTTATATATGTATATCTATAAAGAATGATAATTGACTAAAACATATAATGCGCACACTCGCACTTTTATATTATAGCATACTTTTTGGAATTTTTAAAGTACATATTTGAAAAAAAATGCCCCAATATTATTTTTTGTAATAATTCACTAAATTATCAGACAATAACTTAAACATTTTCAATATATTGTATACCGCCAATAATGTAAACGATTTCAGTACAGGGGCTATGACGTGAGCCTCACCCGGAGGCGATGCCGCACGGTGTGGGGAAACACTTTTTAAATAAAAAGTGGACAAAACTTTTTTATCCGCCAAGCACAGACGGTTTTTTTGTCCGTCGACGGTGGACTAGCCGTCGGTTTGTTTTTACCCTTGGCAGGGTAATGCCGCGCGGACGGGGGGGGGGGGGGGGGGGGGGGGGGGGGTTGGGGGGGGGGGGGGGGGGGTGGGGGGGGGGGGGGGGGGGGGGGGGGGGGGGGGG
>CAYPWI010000121.1:0-6627 GCA_964414395.1 uncultured Ruminococcus sp. | reverse complement strand
TCAAACAGGGCTGCCGCTGCCGTGCGGTTCAACGGCGATCGTTCGTTTTAAATAAATTACTCGGCATACTCTTGACAAAATTGTTTTAAAATGTTAAAATAGTTTTATAAAGCATACAGGCGCCCGGCTTTCGGCATTTGTATCTTATTGATTACTATGTAAATAGGGTGATATTCATAGAAAAGAAGGAAGAACTCCATAAGGATCATCGTCAGCGAATGATGAAGAAATACTTTGAAAACGGCATTGATTTTTTTGAAAATCATGAGATCCTGGAGATATTGCTGTTCAATATCTTCACTCGCTGCAATACCAACGATATCAGTCACAGGCTGTTGAATGAATTCAAATCGATCAAAAGCGTCTTAAACGCTTCTATAGGTGAGCTTACCTCTATCAAAGGTGTAGGGGAGAGCGCCGCTTTGCGTATACGCTTTCTGGGAGACTTTTTCAAGTATCTTGCCAGGGAGTCCGTAGAAAGTGTGGAGCTTAATAACAATGAGCTTGTCTTCAAGTACTGCAAGGAGCTTTTAGATATTTCCTCAAAGGAATTCTTTATGATCCTTTTCCTCGACAAGAAGAATACGCTTGTTTCAAAGTATTATGTAGAAGGGCATTTCAACTTTGTGACTCCCGATAAAAGGGGAATTACAAGGGTCATTGTTGAGGACTGTGTGTCCGCTGTGGCTGTCCACAATCATTTAGCGGGCTCCGCGGTCGCGTCGTCTGCCGACATCAAATCAACGTGTCTGCTTAAGTCATTCCTCAATGTTCTCGATGTAACTCTGAACGACCACCTTGTCCTTTGCAATGGAAAGTATACTTCTATGAAGAAAGAAGACAGATACCGTCATGAAATATGGTAATGATTATTTTTCACTTTTATTATTCTCCCTTATGATGTGAAAAATTCCCCGAAACAATGACCGCCCGCTGAAAAGCGGGCGGCTGTTTTGCGGAATATGATCATTGCTGAGGCTGTAGTGATAAAAATTCTGAGCTGTTTGTTTCGATTATTGTCAGCATGAGATCTATAACGCGTTCTTTATTTTCATCGGGCACGTAATAGCTTGACCCGTCGGTTGAAGATATTGCGAACTCGTTTCCGCTGTGGTTGTCGTCTTTGCCTCTGACTTTCAGAAGCGAGAGGAGCTCTTTGACTGCGCTCTGCTCAAGATGTTTGAGCTTTAGCTTCATCTCGATCACCGGATCGCCGTAATAGGATATGGAAAACGCTTCCTTTTCTCCGTCGTCTGTCCTGAGAGACTCGATATAGTTTATCGTGTCGACATAGCCGCTCTGTATTGGAATATTATCATACCTGTTATAAAATTCGCACGTGATCATTCCTACGGGCTCGGCGTTGATGTCGAAGTGTTCGCTTATATCCCGTGAAAGTATCTCTTTGATAGCCTTATTTTGTCCGATATCAACTTCGCCGAATTTTCCCGACAATCTGGCGGTGATCTTGTTGCTCATTTCTATCATCAGGGCTGCCTCTCTTCCCGAGGTCTCCGGATAGTGGGGCAGGGAACGGACATTGTTTATCATTTCCTCGATGCCCTCGGTGACGTTTTCCGTATTGCCCGTGACATTGTCAAAACTTATGAGCGCGCCGCTGTAGCTGCGCTTTACAATTCTGCCGTCGGTGTGATAAAAAACGATCGTTACTTCATTTCCGCCTTGAAGTTCATCGGAATGGTCTCTGAGCGTTTTGTTGTATGCGCCGATAAACTGTTTTATATCCTCTTTGTCGTGAATTGAAAGATTTTCATATATCGTCTGATGACCGCCAAAATAGCTTACCTGCTCGTTGATCTCTATATCGATACCTATGGTATTTTCCGCGGAGATATTGTAATAGCGCGCTCCGAAAGCTCCGGTTTTGTCAAAGATGAAAAGCAGCGCGATACAGCCGACCACGATCGAACCGCATTTGATGAAGTGTTTTTTCCTTTCCGACTGCTTCGGCTTCTCGGCAAGCGTGAGGATAAGCATTATTATCCCTCCGACGACCGCCGAGATAAGCGCTGATAACCACCACATATGCAGTGAATACGTGATGCGGCACACAGAACAGGTCAAAGTGAAGGTGACCGCTCCCGAAAATACGTAGTTGAAGCTCTTTACGGCGATATTGTTTCCCGTATTTTCGGGTTTGCGGAATTTGAACGCAAAGTACGCCAGCGCGATAAGCGCCGCGATTATCGGAATATAGAAAAGATACAGTATCAGATTGTAGGGAGAGAACAGGGAGGTTCTTTTTATAATGGCTTCGGAAAGAATGCTTGACTGAATGAAAAAAGTACCGATCGGTGGTGCGAAAGCCAGATCGCCCAAGGGAGTATGGCTGACATCATCGATAAGGCATAGCCTTATATAATTGCCTATTGTAGGGACGATCGCCAATATCAGCAGGGCGCTTACTAAGGTGTACTTTACAGCGCTGCCTTTTCTTCCGCAGCATATCGTGATAAGCGCCGACAATACGTAGGCGAAGGTGTATGATAAGAACAGCGTAAGATTAAGCTCGGCAAATTCGCCGATGTAATTGTCTCCAAATTGATATATCGTACAAGCGAAGATCATGGAAAAGAAGGAACAGGGAAGAAGCGTACAGACGTGCGATATATATCCGCTCAGAAAGTCGGCTTTGAACATCTCACCGCGGGTGATGGGCAGGCTGAAAAACGTATCCGTGCTTTCTTTATTCAGGCAGTAGTCAAACGCTTTTGTGCCTCCGATGATCGTAAGGGCGAACTGAACGACAGCTGCGCAGACTGCGAGTCCGATCAGAATATCATTGTCATTGGAACCCGAATAATTTAACGAAAACAGCACGATTGACCAGAAATTCAGTAAGAACGTAACTACCGTTAATTTGAGTCGGGAGCGCAGTCTGTAATGAAAATAGGTCTTAAACGCGGTTTTATTGCAGCTTGGAGTGGTCATATTTCAGCGCCTCCATTTCGTAGATGAATATCTCCTCAAGCGACAGCGGGATAAGGTCGCAGAATTTCGGATTTTTGCTCTTTACCACATTCAGCGATTCGTCGGCGTCGCCGCGGACTATGATATTTGTGATCCCGTTCTTCTGCTCTATGAGGAGAATGTTGAGGGTCGGGAAATCCTCGGCGGTGGGTTCCGTGTCGAATGAACATTGCAGCTTGTGGACTATTCCCTTGAGAACGTCCAGCTCGCGGTTGAATACCAGCTTTCCGCCGTTGATAAGCCCCACTGTGTCGCAGAACTGTTCAATTTCGTTGAGATTGTGCGAGGACAGTACCACCGTCATCTCGCTGTCGCACATCGCGTCGATTATCATCTGCTTGACGGCGATCCTCATTGTGGGGTCAAGTCCGTCAAACGCCTCGTCGAGGAACAGATAATCGGGCGAGGACGCTATCCCGCAGATAACAGCCGCCTGGCGCTTCATTCCCTTGGAGAATGTGGTAAGCTTCTTATCCAGCGGAAGCCCGAGTATCCCGTGCAGCCGCTCGAAGGTCTTGTCGGAGAATTTCGGATAGAACGTCTTGTAGAAGCGGTGCATTTCTTTTAGCGTCATTTGGTTGAACTGCGAGGTCTCGTCGCTGATGAGAAGCAGGCGCTGCTTGGTCTCCACATTGTCGTAAACGGTCTTGTCCTCTATGGTTATGCTGCCCGAATCGGCTTTGTAAACGCCCGCCAGCAGGCGCAGAAGAGTGGATTTTCCCGCGCCGTTGGTCCCCAGCAGCCCATAAGCCGAGCCTTTTCTGATCTCAAGCGAAAAGTTATCGAGCGCGGTAAAGCCGTCGAATTTCTTGGTGATATTCTCAATTTTGATCATGGTTATCAGCCTCCTATGGCTTGATGGGCGCGGATCGCTTTGATAAGCGCGACAAGCGCCTCTTGTTTGTTTTCTTTATCGATCTTGTAATCGCGATAATAATTTCCGTTCTCATAAGCGGTTATGCTTACATAGCGCGTCTCGTTGTCGTCGTATGCTTTGCCGCTTTCGAGATAAGATAGAAATTCCCGCGCAAGCTCCGGATGTGTGATCGTAAATTTGATCGCGAAGCTGTTACTTGCTTTGAAATATACTTTATAGTGCATGGTGCCGTTTGTCGGGATCTCTGTGTTGCTTTCGGTGTTCGCGGGGTCTTCCAGAAACTCGATGACATTGCTGTAATCGGGGTAAAGGTAGAATGAATAGGTCTTGCGTTCTCCCGCTTTGTCCAGATACTCGTAATTGATCTTAGCAAACCAATTGGTAGTGTGGACGGGCTCGCTGCCCGAGAGGTCATTCAGATAACATTCGACGAATTTGTCCTGCGCCGACGGATCGATAATAAGATCTTTGCCGAAATGGGGCATATCGCTGTTCGTGATCTCGGGATCATTCCCTTGATACGAAATGCCTATGCAGGGCATATCGGGGTTTCCGAGGATACCGAACGCGGTCATATCGTAAAGCTCGGGGATCTTGCTTATCGCGTCGACGAATTTGTAGTCGGAGCGGTCGGAAGGCGCGATATTATAATTATCGTAGCGGTAGGCTCTGAATGAAGTCATACCGTTTTTGTAGTGATAAGTAAGACATATGGCTTCATAGGTGAGATCATAACGCGAGCCCGATTCATAGTTGCCGAGGTCATCGATAAGCTTTTGGTGTTCGGAAATGATCGTCTCTATACCGTTCTTGGTCTTGACTGTCAAGGTACGGCTGCCGTCGGCGGGGCGGATCTTGTCGGTTATCATACCGCCGGAGATATCCACGCTATCGATCTCCCGAGCAGAGGGCAGGTAATGGGATATCCCAAAACCATTCGTGCATTGTATGAAAACGCCGATCAAAAAGCAGGCGGATATCACTGACACGAACACCGCCGCGCCCTTCCAGATATTCTTGAAGGAATGTTCGCGCAGATATGCCAGTACCAAACACGTGGCAAGAGCTATAAGCGCAAAGGGTACGAGAACGGCAAAGAGAGAAATGTCTATGATTTTCACGGTCATTGAGCTTATCAAAGCGGTGAATAATGTGGGGAGAACGCCTATTATCGCGTAATTTTTACCTTTTTTCTTGAAGTAGCGTATAACGAAGACGCTTAAGATCACACTTGACGCGAGGGCGATAAGTGTTGTTGAGATAGTAAAGCTTGACTCATTGAACGCGACTATTCGCGCCTTTACATCGATCATACCCGCCGCAAGAGTCACGATGATCGGAACGATGTAATATCCCGCGTCAAACACGAATTCGCGGTCGATGCGCTCGGTCTTTCTTTTCATAGCAGCGATGTATGCGCCGAATGTGAAGAGCGCTATGGTCAGAAGGATCACCAATACAAGCGGGGTCAATACTGCATAGCTCCCGGGCTCGGAATTAAGCTTGGCGTAGGTCTGGATAAGTGTTCCGACAGGAGCTATGGCGGGAAACGCTGTCATTCCCAGATACATAACGTCATATCCGACGGCGTTTTCGGAGATAGAAGCGGCTGTCGGAAAGATAATAAGCACAGGCGCTATGTTCATAACAAGCGAAAACAGTATCGACGAGCCTGTCTTCCCGCAGCAAGACGCTACGAAGCAGGAAATGGCATAAGCGGCGGCATAGCACAACAGCTCGGTGATCATGATGACAGCGAACAATTTGAGAACGCTTTCGTTCTTCCAAGGGAAATACGGGTAATGATCGGTCAGCTCATTGATCTCCCGAACGGGTCCCGCCTCCGTAACTGCCGCGATGATCACGGCAATGACTGCCTCGGGAACGAACGATATCCCGAACACCGCTGCGCCGCTGAGCATATCGCCGAAGAAGCGCTCGCTCGTCGTCAGAGGGAGTGCTCCCAGAGTATCCATATGCGAACGCTTGTTGAAGAACTTGAAGCTCACGGCGGGCAGGATACAGAGCATTACGACTTCAAGAATGACTGTTATCGCCATCAGCCATATCGAAAACTGGAGCATCATTGACGCACCCAGGGTGCTGTACATACGCGGATCTTTGATGCCGGGGAGGAACCCGAATTTCGCGATAAAATACACTGCTGCCGCAAAGCCCGCGGTCGATATAAAGTTCAAAATCGCGAACAGTATGATATATCCGCGCTGGGTGCGCAGCTTATAGCGAAAATAATCGCCGAAAAAGCTTTTCTTGAATGTGGGCGTGGTTTGTGCCGATATGTTTTCGGACATTATTTTTCGCCTCCTTTTTTGGTAATAATGTCCAGAAGATCGACGACGTGAAGTCCCGATTTCAGAGCTTTTTCAACAGCTGCCGAAAAATCGTCCTTTGCCTCCTCAATAATTCTCCCGATGTACCTCTCCTTTTCGCAGACATAGCTGCCCTTTGCGGGAATGGAGTAGATAAGTCCTCGGGCTTCAAGCTTGGCATAGGTCTTCTGAACGGTGTTGGGATTGATGGAAAGCTGATTTGCGATCTCGCGGACAGCGGGGAGCTTTTCGTCGGGCTTCATCTCTCCGCTGATAATAAGCTCGATCATTCTCCTTTCGAGCTGGTCGCAGATAGGTGCGCCGCCTTGCAGACGCATAGTAAACATTCTTCATCACCTCTTGAAAATTTTGATCGACAAGTATTGTGTTGGGCTTTAGGATGTACATTAGCCGGGAAATATTAGTTTG
>CAYPWI010000120.1:0-6658 GCA_964414395.1 uncultured Ruminococcus sp. | reverse complement strand
CATCCTGATGAAGTTGTCCGCGTTGGCGAGCTTGGCGGCGGCTATGCAGTCCTCGTCGGTCGCGTCGGGTCTGCCGTAGCGGAGGTTATCCATGATGGTCCCCGTGAAAAGGTTCACGTCCTGAAGCACCACGCCGAGCGAGCGGCGGAGATCCGCCTTCTTTATCTTGTTGATGTTTATCCCGTCATAGCGGATCTTGCCGTCGTCGATATCGTAGAAGCGGTTTATAAGGTTCGTTATCGTGGTTTTGCCCGCGCCCGTAGCGCCGACGAACGCGATCTTCTGTCCCGGCTCGGCGAAGATGTCTATATCGTGGAGCACGAGCTTGTCGGGTACATAGCCGAAGTCCACATCGTCGAGAACGATATCGCCGCGGTGCTCAACATACGTTGTGATGCCCGTGTCGGACGGTATCTTCCACGCGCGGATACCTGTTTTTTCCTCGCACTCGGTTATGTTGCCGTCCGCGTCTTTACGAGCGTTGACGAGCGTTACAAAGCCGTCGTCGACCTCGGACTTCTCGTCTATCAGCGAGAAAATTCTCTCGGCGCCCGCGAGCGCCATTACTACGGAATTCAGCTGCTGAGATACCTGTCCGATAGGTCCTATAAAGCTTCTCGAGAGCAGCAGGAACGAGGCGATATCGCCGAGCAGCAGTGTGCCGACGGAGAAGCAGGCGATGTTGGGCGTTTTGTTTATCGCGAGCGCGCCGCCGATCATCGCTAAGATCACATAGAGGAAATAGCCCAGCGCGTTATTGACGGGCATAAGGATATTCGCGTAAGCGTTGGCGGCGCAGGTGTTTTCGCACAGGTCGCTGTTCTTCACGTCAAACGCTTCCTTGGACTTCTCCTCGCGGCAGAAGATCTTGACTACGCGCTGACCGCTCATCATTTCCTCGATATAGCCGTTGATCTTGGCGAGGGAGCCTTGCTGCTTTACGAAGTATTTGCCCGATTTTCCCGCCAATTTAGATGTGATCAGCAGCATAACTCCGAGGAAAAGTATGACAACTAAGGTCAGCCATACCGAGATGGACAGCATGGAGCAGAACACCGATATCAGCGTGATGCCCGAACTCAGCACCTGCGGGATAGACTGCGAGATCATCTGTTCCATAGCGTCTATATCGTTGGTGTAGAAGCTCATGACCTCGCCGTGCTGGTGTGTGTCAAAATAGCTTATGGGCAATGTCTGCATATGCTCGAACATATCCTCGCGGATCGTTTTCAGCACACCCTGCGAGACTGTTGCCATTATCCTGGCGTTCAGCAATGCCGCCAGCGCGCCGCCCAGAAACAGGCAGCCCATTTTTATAAGTGTGCCGAGAAGTCCCGAGTACTCTACAGCGCCGCCCGCTTTGCTGCTCTCCACCATGGGGAGAATATGGTCGTCGATAAGCGTTCCGAGGAACAGAGACGAGCCTACCGACGCTACGGCGGTGACGATTATGCAGACGATGACTATAATCATCTGCGGGGTGTAGGGCTTCATATACTTCAAAACGCGCCCTATCGTCTTCTTGTCGAACTTCATGGGCACTCGCGCGCCCTTGGGAGGTCTGCCCATATTAGCCATCGTTTTCCGCCCCCTTTGTCTGAGAATCGAAGATCTCGCGGTAGATATCCGAGGTCTGATAAAGCTCGTCGCTCGTGCCCATACCGACTATTCTTCCTTCATCGAGAAGGATTATCTTGTCCGCGTCCTGAATGGAGCTTACGCGCTGGGCGATGATTATCTTTGTGGTGTCGGGTATCTCCTCGCGGAACGCCTTGCGGATTTTCGCTTCGGTAGCGGTATCCACGGCGCTGGTGGAGTCGTCGAGAATGAGTATCTTCGGGTTCTTTAAAAGCGCTCTGGCTATGCAAAGCCTCTGCTTCTGTCCGCCCGAGACGTTAGCGCCGCCCTGTTCTATATAGGTGTCGTATTTCTCGGGGAAGCCCTGAATGAACTCGTCCGCGCAGGCTAACTCGCAGACATGGTGAACCTCCTCGTCGGTGGCGTTCTCGCCGCCCCAGCGGATATTTTCGGATATCGTGCCGCTGAACAGCACGTTCTTCTGGAGTACCATGGCAACGTTGTTTCTGAGAGCCTCGAGGTTATAGTCGCGAACGTCCTCGCCGCCGACCAAGACCTCGCCCTCGGTCACGTCATATAATCTCGGTATCATCTGCACTAAAGTCGATTTTGAAGAGCCCGTACCGCCGATCACGCCTATGGTCTCGCCCGAATTGATCTTTAAGTTGATGTTGTTCAGCGCCGATCTTTCCGAGGTCGCGTAATACTTGAAGCTTACGTTCCTGAACTCGATGGAGCCGTCTTTTATCTCGGTGAGGTTCCGGTCGCCGTCTACGATATCGCTCTTCTCGTTGAGAACTTCGCAGACACGGTCGGCGCTCGCCTTGCTCATGGTCAGCATAACGAAGATCATCGAGAGCATCATAAGGCTCATAAGTATCTGCGTGGTGTAGGTGAACAGGCTCTGCAAGCCGCCTACGGTAAGCCCGAGCCCCTCGGCGTTGCCCGACGCTACTATCTCATGCGCGCCGAACCAGCTGATCATAATAATGCAGAAATAAACGCTGATCTGCATCGCGGGCGCGTTGAACGCCACTGTCTTGGTCGCCTTGGAGAACAGCTTGTAGATAAGCCCGGATACGCCTTTGAACTTCTCCGTTTCGTGATCCTCTCGGACGAAGCTCTTGACTACGCGTATGCCGCGGACGTTCTCTTCTACGACCTCGTTCATGCTGTCGTATGCCTCGAAGGTCTTGCGGAAGATGGGGAACGCGATCTTGATGATTATCGCCAGCACGATCACCAGGAACGGTATCACACACAGGAAAATCGTCGAGAGCTTCGGAGACGTGTTGTATGAGAAGACGAACGCGAAGACCAGCATCGCGGGCGCTCTGAACGTAATTCTCGTTATCATCTGGAACGCCATCTGCACGCGCTGAACATCTGTCGTAAGGCGCGTTACAAGGCTGGCGGGGGAGAACTTATCGATATTCGAGAAGCTGTAGTTCTGGATATTGTAGTACATATCCTGTCTTAAGTTCCGCGCGAACTTTGAGCTTGCGCGGGAGGCGGTATAGCCCGCCGTCGCGCCGAAGAAGCACGCCAGCAGCGTCTGCACGGCGAGGATCAAGCCGTATTTTACGACGGCGCTCATATCGCCGTTCGGCATTGCCTCGGTGGGAGTTATTCCCTCGTCTATAAGGCGCTGCATCACGAACGGTATCGACACTTCTATCAGTGATTCCAGCAGGACAAAGATAGGGGTGAGGATAGCGGGAACCTTCGCGTCACGTATCGATTTGACAAGTGTTTTTATCAATGCCTGTAGCTCCTTTCTCTTTCTCACGCCGAGCGGCTTCTTCATCTGCCGCGGCGAGGTTGTTTTCTATGCGTTCGAGATAGCTGAACAATGTATTGAGCTCGTCTCGGGAAAATCCGCGCTCGAGCTTTTCCTCAAGCGCTTTTGTCTCGCTGAAAATGCTGCGGCTTATCGCGTTGGATTTCTCCGTCAGCTTTATCTGCTTCAGCCTTGCGTCGTGAGATACGCCCGCGCGGCGGATAAGCCCCTTCTTCTCCAGCCCCGAAAGCACCTTGCTGGCGGTGGAGCGCGTTATCCCGAACTCCACCTCAAAATCGCGCTGATATAAAGGCACGCCGAAGTGCTCGCTCTCAAATACGCGCGACAATATCCAGCCGCCCGAGCAGCTTAAGTTTTCGAGCTGCTTCTTGCTGTCGAAATATCGGTCTATGTGGCGCTTGGTCGCGTTGCCGATGTTTCGCATATGCCGCATAATGGTTTTTTGGTCATCAAACACTTGATCTTACCTCCTTTTTGGGAAAAGCGATCCGCAAAGCGGTCTTTGGTCGCTTTTAAATCGTTTTTATTTATAAATTCCAGGTGATTTTGTTGAACATAAAACATTATAAGACATAATCCATAATTTGTCAAGGCGTTTTTTGTGATAATTTAATGAAAAGTGTTTCCGTTGATGAGCGCCAAGCGCCGTAAAAATGCTCCGCGAAGCTGTCTTTGCGGAGCATAATATAATATGAATGAAGCTTCAAACGGCTTTCCCCTTGTCGGCGGCTGCCTCGCGTTCAAGTCTCTCGCGGCGGAGACGGTCGCGTTCGCGCCTGCCCTCGGCTTCAAGGCGGGCGATAAGCTCATCGAGTTCCTCCGGGGTCATCTTCTGCACTTCCTCGGAGATAGTAAATGTGTCGTCCAAAATGTACGGCTCGGTTTGGCTCGGTGTTGTTCTTGTGATTTTTTTCATAGATCATACCTCCCTGATCTCAATATCATAATTTCTTTCAATTATCTTTAAAACTTTAAATTGGGCTTCTTTTTCGGAGTAGCCTATTCTAAGAAATTTCTTGATATAAGCATCTTCAAGAAATTCCGGTATTCTTTGCTGAGAACTGTAAGTATAGACAGTACCATCATGGCAAACGACCACGCCCAATAAATATCCATGTGTAAGCGCCGAATTAAAATCCTCGACGCTGGGCGGCATACTGCCCGGATGATTGTGTATCGTTATCAGATTTTTGTTATTGACCTTTTTCAGCAGTTTGTCTGAATAGACCACCTGCTGCTCCAACTGCTCGTTCAAAGCCGCGGCAACGACCATACCTGTCTGCGGGTCGAGCCAATACATATCCTCAAACAAGGTACCGCCGCGATGAAGCAGTATCTCTTTGGCTTTGTTATAGAGTATGCGGTTAAGCTCATTGTTTTCGGTAATACGGTCAAATTTTTTCCGATACTCGCCGCTCTCTATGTATGTTCTGTCGATGACGGTCTCTTTATTCCTGCCGTAGCGCTGATCCTCAAGTGCCACTGTATCACTTCCTGAATATATTATATCACTTTTCCGCAAATTTGTCAATAAATAAATCTTGATAAACTCCGACAAGGTGCTTGACAAGGAAAGTTAATTGTGATATAATTAACATTGTATCGGAAACGCTCCGAACAGGTTTGGGGCGCGAAAAGGAAATTATTGAAGAAAGGTGATATTCATGGGATTTCTTACAGGGAAAACGGCGATCATCACGGGCGCGGGCAGAGCGGTTCTGAAAGACGGTTCCTGCGGTTCTATCGGCTACGGCATAGCTACCGCTTACGCCAAAGAGGGCGCGAACATAGTCATCACGGGGCGCAACGTCAAGAAGCTTGAGGACGCGAAGGAAGAGCTCGAGCGGCTGTACGGCATAAAGGTGCTTCCCGTTCAGGCGGACGTGAGCGAGAAGAACGACAACGAGGCAGTGGTCAAGAACGTTATCGACGAGACGATCAAGGCGTTCGGACATATCGACGTGCTGATAAACAACGCGCAGGCTTCCGCGTCGGGCGTGGCGCTTGCCGAGCACACCACCGAGCAGTTCAATCTCGCGATGTACTCAGGTCTGTACGCGACGTTCTATTATATGAAGGCTTGCTATCCTTATCTTAAGGAGACCAAGGGGTCCGTTATCAACTTCGCTTCGGGCGCGGGTCTGTTCGGAAACTACGGTCAGTGCTCTTACGCCGCGGCGAAAGAGGGAATTCGCGGTCTTACCCGTGTGGCGGCTACCGAGTGGGGCAAGGACGGCATCAATGTAAACATCGTCTGCCCGCTGGCGTGGACGGCTCAGCTCGAGCAGTTCCAGGACAATTATCCCGACGCGTTCAAGGCAAACGTTCATATGCCGCCTATGGGGCATTACGGAAATTCGGAGCTGGAAATAGGCAGAGTCTGCGTTCAGCTGGCTTCTCCCGATTTCAAGTATATGACCGGCGAGACCATCACGCTTGAGGGCGGCATGGGGCTCAGACCGTAACAAAGAACAACACATAGGAAAGCATGAAATTTCAAAACGCAGCTCGCGGTGCGTTCCGCGCGCAGCAAAGCGAGCACGGAACGCGGAGCAAACTGCGCTTTTGAAATTTCTATTCAGATAAGGAGAAGATATGTACAAGATTTTAAAGAAGAAGATACTTAATCCAACAGTAACACTGATGGATATCGACGCTCCGCTCATCGCCAAGAAGGCGGAGCCGGGACAGTTTATCATTCTGCGCGTTGACGCTGACGGCGAGCGCATACCGCTTACCGTCGCGGATTTCGACCGCGAGAAGGGCACCGTGACGATCATATTCCAGATCGTGGGCGCTACTACGGAGAAATTAAATCACCTCAACGAGGGCGATTATATTCAGGACTTTGTGGGTCCTCTGGGCGTGGCTTCTCACACCGAGGGCTTGAAGAAGGTCGCTGTGGTCGGCGGCGGCGTGGGCTGCGCTATCGCGTTCCCCATTGCGAAGAAGCTGCATAATCTCGGCTGCGAGGTACACTCCGTTGTCGGATTCAGAAATAAGGATCTGGTGATACTCGAGGACGATTTCAAGGCGAATTCCACCGAGTTCAAGCTTATGACGGACGACGGCTCCTACGGAGAAAAGGGTCTTGTCACCGATGCTTTGAAGGCACTGATCGACGCGGGCAACAAGTACGATGAGGTCATCGCTATAGGTCCGCTGATCATGATGAAGTTCGTGTGCAAGCTCACCAAGGAATACGGCATCAAGACGGTCGTTTCGATGAACCCGATTATGATCGACGGCACGGGAATGTGCGGCGGCTGCCGTCTTACC
>CAYPWI010000119.1:0-6705 GCA_964414395.1 uncultured Ruminococcus sp. | reverse complement strand
CCATATTTCGATGAAATTTATTATTTTTTGGGTCATATCTATTGACAACGCAGAATAACTCATAAAAAATCCTTTCAAAAGTACTTGACATCTCGGAATAGATGTGTTATAATAAACATAGAATAAATGTGCGGCATGCCGCGCATTGGCTTGGTCTTCGGATCTGGGCCACCGCAGACGGGGACACTTCCCCGTCATTTTTTTGCCTTGGAGAAAATAATGAGCAAACTTAGTATTTTTGTGGACGAATCCGGAGATTTCGGAAAAGTAGATAACAGCTCACCATATTATCTGGTGTCGCTTGTTTTTCACGATCAATCGGAAGATATCCACCGAGCCATTTCAATGCTTGACAACGCGCTCTCATATACCGATTCTAAGCAAAGACCGATCCACACCGGACCGCTTATCCGCAGAGAACTGCCGTATCACAACATGACTATAGACGAGCGCAGACAGTTGATCTACAAAATGCGCACATTTTTTCTTCACGCGCCAATCTCTCATACAACGATAAAAATTAACCGAAGGGAAGCGGATGACAAGTTTTCACTTACCGCTCAGCTTTCAAAATGCCTGAAAGCATACATAGACAAGCATCGCGATTATTTTTCATCATTTGATAAAGTCATTGTTTATTATGATAACGGTCAGCAGGAATTGAATCTGGTGCTGAATACGATTTTCAGCTTGCTGTTATCCGATGTTGAATTCAGAAAAGCATCGCAGTCTGAGTATCGTCTATTGCAGCTTGCGGACTATATCTGTACAATAGAATTGCTTTCAATAAAGCTCTCCGAAAAGCGGCTCAGCAAGTCGGAAACGGCATTTTTCTACAAGCCGCAAGAGCTAAAGAAAACGTTTATCAAATCAATTAAAGCTAAGGAATTATTGTAAATCGGCTACCCGCTCATCGACATTTTCCAACCGTCCGAGGGTTCTTCCTCGGACGATTCTTTCTGTTCGGCTCTCTGAACAAGCGTTTCCTCCGTTGAGAACCGCAATGCGTGGTTCGCAATATTGTAGAGTTTTCGTGCAGTTATTTTCAGCTCGGCGGCAGTCTGAGATGGCTTGCGAAGCTGCTCCAATCCGGCAGTTATCGCGCTTTGCAGCTTACTGAGTTTCACGGAAACCTTGCTATTGTCAATGTTCTTTTATCTACAAAAAATATCCGAAGCGATTACTCGCCTCGGATATAAAGTTATCCATATAAATTGTTTAGGCTATGATTGATCAACTCCTAATCTCGCGGCTTTAACGGTCCGTAAAAGTAGCTCGAAGTAGCACCGCCGTCAATAAGGAATGTCGAACCTGTGATAAACGCGCCTTTTTCGCTCATCAGAAGCTCCGCGACGTTCGCCACCTCGTCTGCCGTTCCGGGACGACCCGCGGGACAATTCGCGAACATATTCTTATAGAAGTCGCCGCGCGGACCGTTAAACTCATCGACAGCGAGCGGCGTTACGATTATACCCGGAGCGATATCGTTTATGCGGGCGCCGCGCTTGCCCCACTTTACCGCTTCAGCCATAACGCGCTTTTCGTTGCAGCGTTTTGCCATTTGATAGGCGTGGAGCGTATCGCGAATATTTTCGGGCTGCAAAATGTCGAGCTTTAACAATTCCTCGGTGGGCGTTGTCGCGAGGAGCTCGTCCTCCGCCGCTGTCAGAGCGGGCATACGCCAGCCCGACTGACTCGAGATCGTCACGCCCACGCCGCCTTTCCTGATGACCTTGCCTACTTCCTCCAAAAGCACTGCCGTGCCGTACAGATCGACTTTCAGAATAGCCTCTATCGGCGCTTGGCTCGGAGAAACGCCCGCCGCGTTCACGAGCATTGAGATCTCGCCGTATTTTTGTGCTTCCGCGATCAAATTCATAATTGAATCGCGCGAGGACAGGTCTGTTTCCATTGGAACGCAGTCAAACCCCGCGTCATTCATAATTTTCGCAATGGACTGTGCGTTTTCCGGCTTTTTATCGCCTATGACGATCTTCATGCCATAGCCTATTCGCCGTGCGATCGCCATTCCTATCTGCCCCGCACCCGTTAATATCATTACATCTTTCATAGCTCTTCTCCTTATTCTCGTTCAAATTCTTTCGCCACATCGACCAGCAATTCTCTGATCGGCAAATGCTGTGGGCAGGCGCTCTCGCATTTTCCGCATTTCACGCAGTCCGAAGCTTTACCGCCCGATTTTGTGTGGACTTCGTTGTAGTAATAATCGGCGTTCCAATCGTGGTGTATCTGCTTCGTGTTCATTACCGCGAAAAGGTCGGGAATGGAGATCTTCTTCGGGCAGCCTGCAACACAATAACGGCAGGCTGTGCAGGCTATCAGATTCATTGATTTGAAAACCTCGCAAACCTCTTTCACGGCGGCTTTTTCCCGCTCATCAAGCGGTTTGAAGTCTTTCATAAAGCCGATATTCTCCGTCATCTGCTCTATGCTGCTCATGCCCGACAAAACCATCATGATCCCCTCGAAACCCGCCGCGAAACGAAGTGCGTAGCTTGCGGGAGAACCGCCGTTCAGCTCGTCAAATATTGCTTTTGCTTTCTCGGGCGGATTTGCCAGACTTCCGCCCTTGACGGGTTCCATAACGATAACAGGCTTACCGAATTTGCGGCAGACCTCGTAAACCTTGCGGCTCTGCACGGCGGGATCATCATAATCAAGATAATTAAACTGTATCTGAACGACCTCGATCTGCGGATATTCCGTGAGAATTTTTTCGAGCACCTCCGCCGTGTCGTGGAACGAAATGCCGAAATGCTTGATCTTGCCCTCTTTTTTCAGCTCAAGTGCGGTTTCATACGCGCGGCACTTCTTGAAAAACTCAAATATCTCCGCACTCTGCGCGTGCATAAGATAAAAGTCGAAATAATCCACGCCGCACGCCGCCAACTGGCTCTCAAAGAACGGGCGAATGTCCTCCTCTTTTTTGAAGAAGTAATTGGTCAGCTTGTTGGTTAAGATGTACCGATCGCGCGGATAGCGGTCGCTCAAGCACTCTTTCAGCGCCGTTTCACTTTTCGTGTTGATGTAGCCATGCGCGGTATCGAAGTAGTTAAAGCCATTCTCCAGAAACGCGTCTACCATTCACTTTGTCTGTTCGATATCGACCTCCGTGCCGTTCATCGGCAGCCGCATACAGCCAAAACCGAAATTTTTCTTGATACCCTCCATTCAGATCTCCTTTCCCATTTCAAACGCTTTTTCGTAGGACGGGTGGCGGTAAACATCGCCCTTGTCCCAGGTTCCCGTTCCGTAGATCACACCGCTTTCCGTCGCTCCGGGCAGACAGCGGATAAAGCCGCGAAATGCCGCCAATGTGCCGTCAGCCGCTTCGTGCTGCGGGTAGGCGGCAGTGACAATAAAATAGAACCGTTTGTCCGAAAGACTTTTGTGGTCGACCAGACAGCGGTCTATCATTGCTTTCATCTGTGCGCTGACGGAATAGAAATACACCGGTGACGCAAGCGCGATAACGTCCGCTTTTTGGAGTTTCGCGAATATTTCCGCCATATCGTCCTTTATCGCGCAGACGTGACTTTCCATACAAGAGTAGCAAGCGGCGCACGGCGCGATCTTCTTCCCGCGAAGCGAGACTGTTTCGACCTCGTGACCCGCCTCACGTGCGCCCTCCGCGAAACGTTCACACAAAACGTCCGAGTTGCCGTCTTTACGAGGGCTGGAGCCTACTACCAACACTTTCATATTATCATCCCTTCACAAAGTTTTTTGTCGTTATCTATATTATAGAAAAAATATCCCCGAATGTCAATTTGACTTTCGGGGATATCTTATAAGAAAAACTTATCAAAATCACTCGAACTTGTTTTTCAGCATTTCCGCAAATTCCTCCACATAATAACCGGAATTGTCCTTTTTCCAGAAGGCACAATAGTTCCGCGTGATCTGCGCTTCGCCGCGATAGAGCGGTATGCGGCTTATCGGCGTACCGAAATTCTCACTGCTTTTCGCGCCCTCAACGGGCAAAAAGCCCCGTCCGCCGATTACGAGCAGGCGCGCTTCTTCGAGATTTTCCGCAAAGAGAAAATCTCCTTGAAACCCTACCACATCGCGGTAATATTCGCGTTCCGTTTCACGCTGATTTTTGGAAGCGACGAGGATACACGGGGTATTCTTAAGCTCGGACGGCGTAACGGACGGCAGCGCGGCAATGGGATTTGCCGACGAGACCTCTATGTACTCTTTCCCGACTGTAAGCAGCAGATTTACATACTCGTCCGAGAACGCGCGGCGCTGGTCGTTCAAAACCAAGTCCACGCCCTCGTTTTTGAGAAGCTCGTATAGCTCCTCGTGATTTCCGTACTCGATCTTAACTTGCACATCGGGATATTTAGCGGAAAATTCCGCAAGCGCGAGGTGAAATTCCCGACCGCTGTAACAACGCAGATAGCCTATCCGCAAGCACGCGCCGCCATCGTGCGAGAGCTTTTCCGCTTCGCGGCAAATTCTTTCGTAATCGGCTGTCAGAACAAGGCTTTTTTTGTAAAAGTATTCGCCCGCGGGTGTGAGAGTGAATTTGCGGTTTTGCCGTTCAAGCAGATCAAAGCCAAGCTCTCGTTCAAGAGCCTGCACCTGCTGCGATATCGCCGACTGCGAGATGTGGCACTCCTCGGCGGCTTCGGAAAAGTTGTGAAGGCGCACGACAGCTTGAAAATACTTTATCTGCCTTAACATTTAAACAACTCTGCCGCTTTTGTCATACGCTCGGCGATCTTCACGCCGAACGGGCAGCGGCTCTCGCAGCTTTTGCAGCCGATACACTCGTCCGCGCGATGCTCGAGCGCGTTGTAATGCGCTTTCACTGTTGCGGGAACTTCGCTTTGCATTGTCGCGAGGTCGTAATATTTGTTCACCATAGCGATATCGATATTCACGGGACAGGGCTTGCAGTGTCCGCAATATGTACATTCGCCCTGCCCGAATGTATGCTTGGGTGCGTTCGCAAGTACGCTCGCGTAGTCCTTTTCCTTATCGGAAGCGGTCTCGTAAGCCGCAGCCTGTTCAACGTGTTCGGGCGTGTCGTAACCGCACATAACGGCGGCAACAGCGGGACGCGTGAGGCAGTAGTGTATACACTGCACGGGAGTCAGCGCCACTCCGAACGGCGAGCGCGCCGCGTCAAACAGCCGCCCGCCCGCGAAAGGCTTCATTACCGTGATCCCAACATCGTTGCGTTCGCATAACTTATAAAGTTCCGCGCGGCTTGGGTCTATTCCGCCCAGCTCCGCCCCGTATTCATCGACGAAATAATTGTCGATGTTATCCGTCGGTGGCAGCAGATCGAACGCGGGATTTACGCTGAACAGTATCATCTCGATAAATCCGCTTTGCGCCGCCAACTTTGCCATGTCGGGGTTGTGAGTACTCATTCCGATATGGCGTATCTTGCCCGACGCTTTCAGTTCCTTGACATACTCGATATATGGACCGTTCATAGCGTCGTTCCAGTCGCTTTCTTGGTCGATAAAGTGTATCATGCCAAGGTCGATATAGTCCGTTTTCAGCCTTGTCAGCAGATCCTCGAAAGCAGCTTTGCACTTTTCAACGTCACGGGTACGCACATACTGTTCTCCGTCCCATGTTGAGCCGATATGCCCCTGTATGTACCACTTTTTGCGCCGCCCCTCAAGTGCCAGTCCTAAACTTGTGCGGACGTTCGGTTCTGACATCCAGCAGTCCAGAATGTTTATGCCAAGTTCTTCCGCGCGAAGAAGCACCGCTTTACATTCGTCGGCGGTGTGGCGTTCCATCCACTCCGCGCCGAAGCCCACCTCGCTCACCATGAGATCGGTTTTTCCAAGTCTGCGGTAATTCATATTTTTCCTTCCTTTCAAAATAAGTATTTCTTATATTATATATGAATTTTCCGCAAAAATCAAGAGTTTCGAATGAAATTTAGGTGAAACCCACGCTTAATGTGACCCCAATAACGTTGTAATATCACTGATCGCGGCGATTAGTTCAACTATTAAAAAGTTTCGCATAAGCAGAGTACAAAAATTGTGAGTTGTTCATTTTTATCCTCCAAAATCAGCAGCTCATCATTTGAAATGTCTGCAGCTCGTCCGAGGGTTCTTCCTCGGATATTTCTTTTTGTTCGGCTTTCTGAACGAGTGTTTCCTCTGCCGAGAGCCGCAGAGCATGGTCGGCTATATCATATAGTTTTCGAGCCGTTATTTTCAATTCTTCAACCGTCTGAGAAGGCTTGCGGAGCTGCTCCAATCCCGCCGACATTGCGCTTTGCAGCTTGCCGAGTTTAGTCGCCGCCGTTCCTTTGTCCTGATAACATTTGTACTCGGCGGCAAGTCAGTTCTTCATCTTTTCGAGTGGGAAATCCTCTCCCGCGATTTTCAGAAAATGTTCACTCGCGGCAACAGAAAACTCCGCTAACCTTATGCGGTCAGCGGAGTTGTAGGCGGTTATGAGGTCGTTTGCTATGCGGTTTGGGTTGATTTTCATCTCGTTTAGATTAGCTATGCTCTGCAAGTACAGTTCTCTGCGCTCGTGAGGAACGGCGGGAAGATATTCCACGCCATGAAGTTGCTTGAGCTGCTCGTTCCAATCTTTTTGCGGCGGAGCAATTCTAAAAATATTCGTGTAGCCTTTTTCCGCAAGAATGTCTCGCAGCCGTTCCGCAGCCTCAATCCCGCCTTCGTCGTTATCGGT
>CAYPWI010000118.1:0-6714 GCA_964414395.1 uncultured Ruminococcus sp. | reverse complement strand
TAGGTATGCAAACCCTTTGAAACAAGCGCGCTCGCTAGTTTACCAGGGTTGCTTGTAAGCTTACATATTGCATATATCACATTGGGCTGTTCGCTTTGAATTTGTCCGTAAGTCCCTGAGTTGAGATGTAACCCGTCATCTAACGACATTTTTGATAAATCGCCAACAAGCTGTATCGGCGCTTGATATGGTATCGCGTTTTTCCACACTCGATCTTCTATGAGTATGTTTTCGGGAACGAAATAACTGAATATCCCGTCCATGAATGGCATTGTCTCCACTGTCGGATTATCGCCGCCACCGCCTGACGATGACGGCGATTTAAAATTTACCGATGTATAATCCGTACCCGTCAGCTGTACCTTGCCGCTGCCGAGCAAATAGACAGTGCCGCGCGTGTCGTACAGCATAAAGCCGTAACCCGCGGGTATCTCCGCCACGCCGTCCGCGCCCGCAGTGATATTTGGAGAGGCGGACGCGTAAATCGGCTCGCTTCCGAGATTCAGTATACCGGTGTTCTGCCCGCCTAAGCCCTCTGCCTTTACCTCCGCATTCTCAAGGTTTACTGTTTTAATTGCCATAATGTACCTCCTTATTATACAAAACGAACTCTTTTTCTGGTTGTTGTTCCGCCGCTAGTCTCTACGTAGTATATGTTGCCAGCCCAAAGTTCCAGCCCCACGGAGCCGTTTTCAGAAGAAAACACTATTGAAGGTCTTTTGCCGTCTGAAGGGTTGCCGCTGGTAATATCAAATCTCAAATCGCCTATCTCAGCAAACATTGTCACGCCGTCAGAAGTATTGCCTACAACTTTTATTTGCCTATAGCGTGTCGTTGATGTCTGCCCAAAATCAACAGTTGCTTGGTAGGGACCGCTTCTATAGCCGTTTAGCGAAATCGTGCCCACCAGATTACCATCAGCGTCATAGTGCGTCAAGCTGCCGCTATAATTTGCGACCCACATACTCCCGTCGGGTGCTGTAAGTCTGTCACTCGACCCCGCTCCCGCGGACTGATTTCTCGCCGCTTTATCCGATTGTGAGATCGGCTGCACGTATGTTTTTTCCGCAGTCGTTTCTCTTGCTCGGGCTTTTGCTCTTGCCGAAAACGCCGCCGCTACGGGCGCGTCAAACGACACCGTCTGCATTGAAGCCCCGCTGCGGACCTCGTGATGTCCGCGGTAACGCCATATGTTGTGAGTTATCATCGAGTTGAAGCTTGCGGAATCGTTATCTCCGCCGCTTTTTATCGTCACATAGTCGCCCGCTTCAAGAGCAGGATCATTTGCGATCTCCGAACGAAACGGCTGTATAGTCATATAGCCCAGAGAACCACTCACAATATTTTTTATAACATCATAGACCGATCTTGACGTTTGACTTAATACCAGAGGATTGCTCTCCGTTTCATACGAGATATGCGTGGTCTTTGTTCCTTCGGAATTTAAACGGTAATACACGGGTTTACCGGTTTTATCGCGCATGATAAGTGTAAATATCTGCTGCCTTTTATCGCTGTATTCTGTCTTAAAGCGCTGGTTTGCCAAGATCTCCCGTTCCGGATAAATAGTAAAATGTTTTCCGTCCTCCGTCACTGCCCAATTGCGCGGCTGAAGCTGTACGAACTCCAGTCTGCCCAAGCGGTCTATGCGCGAAAAGCAGCCCATAAGGTGTCCGATCCACATTACCGCGTCCCGTGCCGTTTCTATCTGCTCGGAAGAAAAATCCAACGTTAGATCTCCGTTCGGGAACGCCGCGACCGTTTCCTCGTCCTGCGCCATTTCTCCCTCATACAGATAAGCCGCCGCCCGGTATCCCGTCAAGCCTTTCAGAGCCGCCCGCATATCGTCGGTAAGTAAATATTGAAGCTTGATCATCGCGTCATACGCCGTAAGCGCAAAGCGCTTTCCCGTGCGTTTCGCGGTATTTGCTCCGACATAAAACGTTCCCATCGGGATCGCTTCTTTTTCGCCGTTTTCGAGGAGCAAGCTGCAGACAAGCTCGATCTCGGCGTCGGCGTATAAATGCTCGGAGTTATCGTCAACGATCGTCATATCAAGCGTTGCGGCACAGCACGCGCCGATATCCGTTTCGTCGTCGGCGCTCATCGCGCGGGTATCTATCTCAACATCGCCCTTGTCCCACACCGTGTTGTCGGTAATGGGTATGACCTCGCCGTTCTTCAGGCGGATCTCGCCGCCGAGCTCAAACTGCCGGGACGACTGCGCTATCGCCGCTTTATACGCGTCGGATACGTTATACATTTGATCACCTCAGTATTCTATAAAATTCACGTCGAGCGACCAGCGGCTGTCCTCGCTGTTGTTCGCTTTTATAAGCTCGAAGTTTCGGTCTCCCGCGTGAACGGTTATCGTTCGGAACGTGCCGCAAAAATAAGTCAGCTCGAATTTGTCGCTGTCGATCGCTTCCATTATAGCGGAGAACTTTTCCTGCGTCAGTTTGTCGAACCTTACCATCAGTTTAGCCTTGTTGCGGCGGCGAACGTCGCGGATCGTGTATCCGTTTTCCGAGGTACCCGCGCCGCTGCCGTCTATGTCGATAAGCTGACCCCGATACGAGGCGACGTTTCCCTCGCCGATCGGGGTCTGTTTATCTCCGTTTTTTATTGTAAGCAATGCCATGCTCATCAGTAACCCCTCCATCTGCTTGATTTGCCGTTATCCGCAATAAACGATGAATTTTTCCCGATCGGAACCGGTCCCTCAATTACCTTCTCATCATTATTATAGATCCGTACCTCAAGGGTCGTTGGCTTTTGCTCGGTAAGCGGACTGTATCCCGGCAGCATAGCGCCGGTCGACGCGAGAAGATCCGCGGCGGAATACTTGCTTTGCAGTTCGCCGCCTGTGAATCTGTCGAGCGGATCTGTGTCGGAACTATTGTTATACTTGTTCCGAATGTATTCATTAGCAGATGAAAAATTAAAGCCAAAGTCCGCTTCTTCGGATGCCTTTGAAATATAATCGGTAAGAGCGTCAACATATGCCTTGCCCGAATCTGTACCCAATCCGGTAAACTCGCTTACATCGGATATTACGGCTGTGCCGTCTATGATGTCGGAGCTTTTTATAACGTCCTCAACGCTTTTGCAAAACTCGCTTGTTCCGTCATAGCCCAACTCCGATAATTCGGTTATTACTTTCTGACGCTCCGTACCCAACTTACCATATGATTTATCTCTGCCGAGCTCGGACGCAATGGCAGATATTGCTTGGAGATACTTTTCATCACCGATTTTGACGATCATCTCAGTCAATTTCTCGATCTCGGCATCTCCAGCTCCCGAGAGTTGAGCATTTTTGAAAAGATCGTAATACTGCTTGAATTTCTCTTTGTCTTCATCGGCTGTGAAATAGCTGTTTGTAACTTCGTCCAACGCGCTTTTTTCGGTCAATCCAAAACGTGATTCATTATATGCGTTTAACAGCTTAAGCTCGTATTCCAGAGATTGTCTGCGCTTTCCATTTAGGCTGTTATCAATGCTCTTGGTAAAATTCTCACGAAATTCTTCGATCTCCTCCTCTGACGCGCCATTTGCACGCCTATCCAAAATCTGGCTTGCCATGAGATTATACTGAGCCTTTTCTATTTCTGCCATAGCTCCCTCGGATTGCTCGCGAGCCTTCTCGATCTCATCAAGCATAGCCTCATAGCTGTCGTATGTATACGCCCGCGAGATCATGCGTTCCCAAGTTCCGCTTGCTTCAATATCGCCCTGTGTTGAGGTGATCTGCGCCAATTCCTCATATAAGTGCTTGATATTTTCAATTTCGCTTTCGGTAAGCTTTCGGCTTTCTTCAGCTGCAGCCTGAGTTACCGCGTGGATCTGGGCGCGGATCACTTCGATTTTGCTTGTAATGCTGCCGTTTAACTCCTCTATGCTGTCAAGCACTGCTTGCTCGGTTTCGTCTATTTTCCCGTCTGACATATACAATTTCATAAGCGCGGACGTGTCGTTTTTGGCATTGGTAAAATCAAGTGCCGCGTCTATGTATTCGTCAACCTGCTTTGTGAACGACTCCAGATCATCGGCGCTCTTGCTGAATTTTAGCGCCTCTGTGGTTTCGTTTATAGCATCGGACAGCTCAATAAAGTTATCCCGGGCATTATTGATCTTAGATTGGTTTTCCTGAAAAGCGGTTGCGATCCTGTCAATATCAGAGTTTATCGGAGATGTAAGCTCCGACATTTCCTCAAGCGAGATCGAAATATCGCCGAATTGTGCGGCGATCCTCTGCCTGTTAAGCTCTTCATTCAGCTTGTAGATACCTATTGCCAACGCGGTAAGCCCGATGGTCGCCGCGGCGACCGGATGCGCGGTTATAAGTCCTATCAAATTTCCAAATCCCGCTCCAAAAGTTGTTGACGTTTTGGAAAGTGAGAGCAGCGCTTTATCGACCGAAGTCACGCCCTTTATGATCCCCGTCACTGCTTTATACGCGAGTATGGCGCTGAGGATATCCATAAGCGACTTGGTGAGTTTTCCCGCGTCTATTTCCCCATTATTAAAGAACCCGAAAAACTCTCCGAGCTTTTCTATAATATCCTCGACCACCTTTGTAAGCGGGTGCGTCTTAAAAGCGAGATATATCTCATTGATGATCTCACGGTACTTTTTCGCGGCGCTTTTAGCGGTCTCCGTGTCGGCTTCAAGATCTACTCCGAGCAGATCGGACGTGTCTATCCCCGCGCCCTCGATCTCGGTGTTCTCATCGGTTTTCGCGCCGCTGATGATGTGCAGTTCGTCAAAGCCGGACAGCAGGTTATTCAGCTTCTTTTCGGACTTTTCCGCGGCGGTGCCCATAGCCGTCACCTCGTCGGTGACTGCCTCGGCGTTCTTTACGGCGGAAGCGTCCTCGGCGTTGTCGTTTCCGCCGAAAAACAGCTCGTTCAAAAAAGATACCGCCTCGTTCGCAAACTGTAAGGCGGGAGTAAACGTATTAATGATCAGACCACCGAGATTAGTCATGAATTCATTTAACCGCTCGGAAAGCAGTCTTGTCTGATTCGCCCAGCCCTCTGAGGTCTTCGCAAAATAGCCTTGCGCAAGCGAGGTCTGCTCCAGAAAGTATTTATAACGGACAAGCAGCTGCTCGTTGGAGCTCATTTCCGTGTAGGTTTTGGAGAAACCCTGTGCCATAGCGTAAGCGGACAAATTTGTCTGCGTCATAACAACGCCTATCGCTTTCAGCGGCTCGGTCTCGCCGGTGATCAGAGCGCGACCGATAGTATCGTCCTCGCTTTGAGTTTTATTATAAAAGGACATGATATCCGACAGTCGTCCGGTAAGCGTTACAGCCATATCCGATGCCGCATCTGTCGCCACTCCCATGCCCTTTGCCATAGCCATATATGTCGAACCCATATTCTTGGCGGTAAGCTCGGAAATACCGTAAACATCCAGCGCAGTCGACGCGAACTGCTCCATTTTGTATGACATAGCACCGAACGCCGTGTCAACAACGTTTTGCGCCTCGGCAAGATCGCTCGCCGCGTCAACGGAACGCTTGCCGAAATCGATCAGCTCCTTGACACCAAACGCGAGTCCGACTGTCTGAGCCAAGCCTTTTATCTTGTCCTCGATCTGCCCCAGACCGTTATCCAGCGGTGCGGTATTGATCGCCGTATCTATGCGTATCGAGCCGTCATAATTGTCTGCCATGATATCATCTCCTTTTATTTTGGGCATAACAAAAGCACCCTGTTTTCACAAGGTGCTTTATTTGTAATTAGTGATATTCGGAATAAGTGTTATCTGTGAGAACCTGATAAATATCAAGAACTGATTTTATTTCCTCGCTTGTCAGCTTTCGTTCTTCGTCAATGATTGGCTTCAAAAAAGCTTCCATATCTGTTTGAGATTGCTTGATTTTTTGAATCCGCTCATTATATAATGTTATACTTGAACGCAGAACATCTTTTTCTAACTTATCAAGTTCTCGGTTGGTCATGTACAGATCATAAAGCGATTTAACATCAACCCAAGACTCAATATAATTTATTCCCGCTTCGCAAGCGGCGTTATATTTGTTAAGGAAATACTCCAAGCTGTATTCAATAGCCCTTCCGCTTTCAACATCTTCAAGAAAATCGTCTGTTTCGCGAATAGCCTTTTTGTAATCCTGCCTGTAATCCCAAGTGTTTTCGTGTTTACGAATCGCTTGTTTTGACAGTCGTTCAACGTCATCAAGTGATACGCCCCATTTGTCAACTTCTTCTATCTCTGCTTCGCGTGAAATTGCATCTTCCCGCAAAGAACTTTTATGAGCTTCTCGCGCTTCGGACATAATACGCGATTCGCGATCTTTGTTTGACTCACATCCGGTAACAAGCATTACCGTTATGCAAAAAATAACGAATAGAAATTTCTTCATGAGAAACCCTCCTAAAGTTTTCCTATATTATACACCAAACTGCGGCAAAAGTCAACCCCCAAGCTTATCCTCAAATTCCGCGATCATTGCCTGCTCCGCTTCGGAGAGCCGAGGCTTTATCTGGAACTTGCATTGCAGCTGTGCGTATCGCCTGCGCTGCTCGTCGCTCATTTTGGAGAGATCCGCGGCGCGGATCCCCATTATGTCAGACAGGGAACAGCCGCCGAGATCTCCGAGCATTGCCAGAAACGCGAACCAATGCAGCCGCTCGCGAGTGAGATCTATCCCGTACCGCGCGCGGAACGCCGAGTATACAAAAC
>CAYPWI010000117.1:1271-6716 GCA_964414395.1 uncultured Ruminococcus sp. | reverse complement strand
CTTTTCATTCCATCCGACTGTTTTCTTGACCCAAAACGGACGGCGGCGATTACCTGACAACTTTGTAACTGATCCATAGCCATTTGGATTTTTCATAAAAATACACCTATCCCCTCTTGACAAATCGGGAAAAAGGTGATATAATATAAATGACCGTGGAAAAATCATTCATAAATCACCTTATCCGATTTTTTGATTGATTGGTCATCAGCCGCCTGAGTGTTCCAGCACTTGGGCGGCTATTTTTTTGTGTTCAAGGTGTTCAAGTGTTCAAGGCTCTTTCTATTACTTATATATTTTTTTATTTTTTACTATAAAAATTTTTTATAGTTTTATTTTATATAAAGAAAATAGATAATAACCTTGAACACCTTGAACAAATACCGCTGTTATGCGGCTTTAACCTTGAACACTACCTTGAACATCTTGAACATTACCTTGAACATCTGTTTGAATCAAGTCAATACAATCATTATACCTTGCTATGAAATACAATTTGCCAGAAACCAGATCCGTATAATCGCAGCGAATACTGTTCTTCTTTTTTGAGTAACGAAGCCGTCCGATCTTATTGCTTTTATTCAAAATGAAAATCGTTGTAACACTATCGTTTTTGATCTGCTCACATTCGATACCCGGAATATTTCGTTTAATGAAATCAACTACTGAATCTGTTGGTTCAGAATTCGGAATTTTAGTTTCACTTGAAACATTTATTGTTATCCCCATGACTTTACGCATCGTTTCAGCAGTAGCAGCACGGTGTTTTTCGATAATTTGTGCAGTAATTCTACCACCGACTTTTATTTCCGGTCTGGAAAGAAAATACTTTACAAGTTCATCGCTGGGATCGATAAGATCCTGTCTTAAAGTTTGTTCAACTACTTTTATGTATTTCAAGAACACCGCTTTAGATAGTATTTCCTTTAGGTTGAATTTATCTTTGTGGAACTGTTCCAACGAAGAGATGACCAGTTCGTCTTCGTCATCGATCAGATTAAAAGATAAAAAAGGATCATCATCCATTACATTGGGCGCATTGATGTCGCTGAAAAAGTTATATACAATGCCATTCGTAAGGATCGCAAGCCTTGCATGATTAGTAGAGAAGTATCTGTACAGTTGACCTTGCTGCTGCTTTTGGAGCTTCATTCCTGCTCTTTTTGCTTCGATCAAAATAAGCGGTTCACCATCATGCATTATAGCATAGTCAATCTTTTCTCCCTTTTTAGTTGCGACATCGCAAGTATATTCGGGAACAATTTCCTCGGGGTCAAATACATCATATCCCAAAAGGGTGAAAAATGGCATTATTAAAGCTGTCTTTGTAGCTTCTTCTGTCATTTCGGAATATTTGCCTGAATATTTTAAAATTCGGGTTTTATATGCTTTGAAATCGTTTGCAAACATAGAAAATTACCTCCTACAATTTACATTATTTGCTTAAAATGATAAAACTTATATTACCTTCCTTTCGCTTTCTTCAGAACCCATCCCATCCTGATTAGCTTTTTTATAATTACCGGAACTTTTCAAATCTTTAGCATAATCAAGCAACTTTTCCTTACCTTCTTCGTTGAAAAAAGTAAACAAACGAACAAGTTCAGTGGTCTGTTCACCAAAACAGTCATTGATAGCTTTGTAAACTTTGCTTTCATTTGCTATTCTTTCAGTGTTGAACATTTCATCAAACGTTTTTATCTCTGATGTTTTGCCCGTAAGATAATCCATATCAACATTGAAGTAATCAGCTATTGCTTCCAAAGTATCAAGCCCCGGTTCCCGCTCTCCCCTTTCATACATATTTACGCTGCTTTTAGAAATTCCCAAAAGATCAGCAAGTTCTTGTTGTGATAATTTGCGTGAATTTCGCAATTCTCGCAGACGTAAATGGAATTTAGACATTTATATTCCCCCTTTTATTATATTGTACACATTCCGTGCACAAAAATCAATATACATAGTGCACAAAAAGTGCATCTTGATTTTGTTTACTTTTTTTATTTTTTCTCTCAACTTTTGAGCACAAATAGTGTACAATATAGACGAGCACTAAAAGTGCTCACAAAACATAATGAAAAGAAGGTGAAAATATGAGATCAAGAAGAAAAAGAAAGACGGTCTGGGCGTATCTGGATGGAAAGAAGCTGGTCGATGTGGTTCAGGCGGCTCTGGATAACAACATGATGGTTGATGATCTAAAGAAGAAGCTGATCAAGGAAAATCCCGGTCATGAGATCACTTTCAAGGTTCAGTAAATCGGATAAGGTGAATCACATAGAGAGATGCTGGAACATTTCTCCACAACATGAGCGATGCAGTTATGCGTCGCTCACATATCACCCCAAAGCGTAAATCCGCATGATGGGTGTACCAATTATAACAAGCCTTTTTATCAAGGTTGTGTAGGAGTTGAATAACAAGTTTTCACACATTTTTTAAAGTGAAAAGTGTGTAGCGGTGAGGGAACAACGCTTTAAGCTAACCCCTCTGTAGGTCAGCAAGTTTTGCAGATTTTTAGTGTGAAAATCTGCTAAGGGAGCGCCTCCCCCTACAAGCAAGCAGGCGCGGCGGGAATGCGTGAAAACCGCTTTAAACATCACGTCCACACAACTTTGATAAAAAGGCTTGTTTCACGAAAGGTGGTGATATAATGCCGTTTGGTGAAAAGCTTCGTGAATTGCGCGGCAATATGAGCCAGGAAGAAATGGCTAAAGAACTGCATATTACCAAATCTTCTTTAGCAATGTATGAGCGTAATGAGCGTATACCCCGCGATGAAGTAAAAATCCGAATTGCAAAGTATTTCGGAAAAACAGTTCAGGAGATTTTTTTAGCAATTCTGAGCACTAATAGTGCTCGATGGCGTAAAGAAAGGATAAGGTGATTAAATGAACTCTTTAACATTGGTCAATACGGACGGCGAGATCTACGCCGATAGCAGAGATGTGGCGATTGCTATTGAGGTTGAACATAGTAAGTTACTTCGCACAATTCGCTCTTACTGTGAAATTCTTAACGAAGCCAAAATTGGCTTGGTTGAATTCTTCGTTGAAGCGGAGTATGAGGATAGCAAAGGTGAGAAGCGTCCTTGCTACTTCATCACGCGAAAAGGCTGTGATATGATAGCAAACAAGCTGACAGGCAAGAAGGGCGTTTTGTTCACGGCAAATTATGTTTCTGCATTTGAGCAGATGAAAGCTGCTATTGAACAGGCTCGGATAGCCCCGCCGAAGGCTACAAGCATCGGTGATGTGGTGAAGCTGATCAGGGTAACAAGGGAAACAATGAAGGAACAGGGTTGTTCTCCTACAGACATTGCACAGGCGGTAAAGGAAATTTGTGAACAGTTCGGGGTTACGCTTCCGAAATGCTTTATCAAGCCAAAAGAAACTACCTTGCAGGACGTTTTCAACATGATCGACTTCATTTACGCGCATCAGAATGACGAAACAGCGCCTACTTATGATGATTTTATTGCTCAAATGAGCATAGGAAGATTGGAGTGATATTATGAATTTCGCAAAAAGACTGAACCAGGCTATGACCGAAAGAGAGGTTTCACAGAAGGAACTTGCCGCTGCTGTTGGTGTGGGAAAATCCTCTGTCAGTCAGTATCTGTCGGGTAGATCTGTTCCAAGACCTGAAGTTCAGGCAAAGATCGCTGCTTTCCTCGACTGCACGGTTGAATGGTTGAACAGTGAAGTTCCTGAAGCTGATCACACTGACAAGGGTCTGAAGAATATCTCCGTTGAACAGTGTGCAAAGCTGCTCGGAAAGTCAGAACAGTTTGTCAGGGTTGCATTGCAGACGGGAACAGCTCCGTTCGGCTTTGCAGTAAAGAATAAGACCGTTTATTCTTATCATATCAGCCCCAAAAAGCTGAATGAATATATCGGTGCATTGATGGTTTAAAGGCGGTGCATTATGAAGGGTTACAAAGTATTCAATCCTGACTGGACTTGCAGGGGATTTCAGTATGAGGTCGGTCAGACCTATGAAATGGATGGCAAACCTGACTGCTGTTTCCGTGGTTTTCACTTCTGCACTAAGGCGGCAGATTGCTTCCAGTTCTACAGATTTGATTCCAATAACAAGGTCGCTGAAGTTGAAGCACTTGGTGATATTGATGTAACGGATGAAAACAACAAGTGCTGTACCAACAAAATCCATATTGTCAGGGAATTGACATGGCATGAAGTTCTTGATCTTGTCAATTTGGGTGCAAATTGCACGGGCTTCAGCAACAGCGGCGACTGGAACAGCGGCGACTGGAACAGCGGCGACTGGAACAGCGGCGACTGGAACAGCGGCAACTACAACAGCGGCGACTGGAACAGCGGCAACCGCAACAGCGGCAACCGCAACAGCGGCAACCGCAACAGCGGCAACTACAACAGCGGCGACTGGAACAGCGGCAACTGGAACAGCGGCGACTGGAACAGCGGTGACTGGAACAAGGCTTCCAATTGTGTTGGATGCTTTAATATTAAGGACAAACCACTGTTTTTCTTTGATAAGCCCACTGATATGACGCTTGATGAATGGTATCGTTCCGATGCTTGCCACTTACTTAATCAGGTTGACTTCAGACCTGCTGATTGGATCTGGTTTGAACACATGACGGACGAAGAAAAAGAGCAGCATCCCGACGCTGAAACAACAGGGGGTTATTTGAAAATTCGTGACAATTCCGACTGCTTCAATGAATGGTGGAATGGTCTTTCAGAAGATGACAAACAGATCATCAAAGCCATTCCAAATTTTGATGCGGATAAATTCTTTGAGATTACCGGTATAAGGGTTGACTGAAAGGCGGTGTCTTGATGGAGTTATATTCGCATCAGATAGCCGCGCTGGAGCAGACAAAGGGCTTGAACAGGGTTGCTTATTACCTTGATATGGGTCTTGGAAAAACCTTTGTCGGCTCTGAAAAAATGGTAGATCTAAACGCTGATGTAAACCTGATTGTTTGTCAGAAGTCAAAAGTTCAGGATTGGATTGATCACTTCAAGCAGCATTATTCAAGCGATCCTTTTCTGTACATAATTTATGATCTGACAGAGAGGAAGCAATTTGAAGCATTTCTTCAGGAAACACAGGATGCGGCGAGTGAACCGCTTGATCCAAGACAGTTTATTGGTGTTATCAATTATGACTTGATTTTCAGAAGACCTGAACTGTTGAAACTTGACAAGTTCACTTTGATGCTTGATGAATCATCTCTTATTCAGAACGAAACAACAAGCCGCGCAAAAGCAATTCTGAAAATGCGTCCAGACAATGTTATTTTACTTTCTGGAACACCGACTGGCGGCAAATATGAACACCTTTGGTCACAATTACATTTGCTCGGATGGAAAATTTCAAAAGACCTTTTTTGGAAGCAATACATTGTGAAAGAATGGATTGAAGACATTGAATTCGGGATTCAGATTCCGCGCG